>NZ_SSBM01000022.1:0-124704 GCF_004795115.1 Streptomyces sp. A0592 | reverse complement strand
GCGGCAGAGTCGGGTGCGGCGGGGCGGCGTCAGCCGCGGGCGACGCCGCCCAGGTGGTGGACCCGGACCATGTTGGTGGTGCCGGGGACGCCGGGGGGCGAGCCGGCCGTGATGATCATGGTGTCGCCCTCGTTGTAGCGGCCGAGCTTGAGCAGCTCGCCGTCCACCAGGTCGACCATCGCGTCGGTGGTGTCCACGTGCGGGACGATGTACGACTCGACGCCCCAGCTCAGCGTGAGCTGGTTGCGGGTGTTGACGTCGGTGGTGAAGGCCAGGATCGGCTGGGTCACGCGGTAGCGGGACAGCCGGCGGGCGGTGTCGCCGGACTGGGTGAAGGCGATCAGCGACTGGGCGTCGAGGAAGTCCGCGATCTCGCACGCCGCGCGGGCCACGGAGCCGCCCTGGGTGCGCGGCTTCTTGCCCTGGACCAGCGGCTGGAGGCCCTTGGAGAGGAGCTCCTCCTCGGCCGCCGCGACGATCTTCGACATCGTCTTGACGGTCTCGATCGGGTAGGCGCCGACCGAGGACTCGGCCGACAGCATGACCGCGTCCGCGCCGTCGAGGATCGCGTTGGCGACATCGGACGCCTCCGCGCGCGTCGGGCGGGAGTTGGTGATCATCGACTCCATCATCTGGGTCGCCACGATCACCGGCTTGGCGTTGCGGCGGCACATCTCGATGAGCCGCTTCTGGACCATCGGGACCTTCTCGAGCGGGTACTCGACGGCCAGGTCGCCACGGGCCACCATGACCGCGTCGAAGGCGGCGACCACGGCCTCCATGTTCTCGACGGCCTGGGGCTTCTCCACCTTGGCGATGACGGGGACCCGGCGGCCCTCCTCGTCCATCACCTTGTGGACGTCCTTGACGTCGTTGGCGTCGCGGACGAAGGACAGGGCGACCATGTCGCAGCCCATCCGCAGGGCGAAGCGGAGGTCGTCGACGTCCTTCTCCGACAGGGCGGGGACGTTCACGGCGGCACCCGGCAGGTTGATGCCCTTGTGGTCCGAGATGACACCGCCCTCGATGACGATGGTCCTGACCCGGGGGCCGTCGACCTCCGTCACCCGGAGCTCGACGTTGCCGTCGTTGATCAGGACCTGGTCGCCCTTGGCGACGTCGCCCGGGAGACCCTTGTAGGTGGTGCCGCAGATGGACTTGTCGCCCGGGACGTCCTCGGTGGTGATGGTGAACTCGTCACCGCGCACCAGCTCGACCGGACCCTCGGCGAAGGTCTCCAGACGGATCTTCGGGCCCTGGAGGTCGGCGAGGACGCCGACGGCGCGCCCGGTGTCCTCGGAGACCTGCCGGACGCGGTCGTACCGCTCCTGGTGTTCTGCCTGGGACCCGTGGCTGAAGTTGAATCGGGCCACGTTCATACCTGCCTCGATGAGCGCTTTCAGCTGCTCATACGAGTCGACGGCGGGGCCCAGCGTGCAGACGATTTTGGAACGGCGCATGACTGGATCCTATCGGTTTGTTTCGCAGCGGAATATTCCGGCTGGTGGAAAGTCCAAGTGACTACTGGGTAACCAGCGCGTACGCCTGGGTGGCGATCTCCAGTTCCTCATCCGTCGGGACCACCGCCACGGCCACCCGGGCATAATCCGCCGAAATCAGCCGCGGCTGCGGGGAACGCGCCGCGTTGGCCTCGAGATCCAGCGCCAGGCCCAGCTCGGCCAGGCCGTCGAGCGCGGCCTCCCGGACCTGGTGGGCGTTCTCGCCGACCCCGGCCGTGAACGCCACCGCGTCCACCCGCCCGAGGACCGCCGAGTAGGCCCCGATGTACTTCTTCAGCCGGTGGACGTACGCGGCGAAGGCCAGGCGCGCCGCCTCGTCGCCCTCGCCCGCGCGCCGCAGCACCTCGCGCATGTCGTTGTCGCCGCACATGCCCAGCAGACCGCTCTTCTTGTTCAGGAGCGAATCGATCTCGTCCACCGAGAGGCCGCCCACCCGTGCCAGGTGGAAGACCACCGCCGGGTCGAGATCGCCCGAGCGGGTGCCCATGACCAGCCCCTCCAGCGGGGTCATGCCCATGGACGTCTCCACGCAGACCCCGCCGCGCACGGCCGAGGCGGAGGCGCCGTTGCCCAGGTGCAGCACGATCACGTTCACGTCCTCCGCCGGCCTGCCGAGCAGGGCGGCCGTCGCCCGCGAGACGTACGCGTGGGAGGTGCCGTGGAAGCCGTACCGCCGGACGGAGTACGCCTCGGCGACCTGGGCGTCGATCGCGTAGCGGGCCACGTGCTCCGGCATCGTCGAGTGGAAGGCGGTGTCGAAGACGGCGATCTGGGGGATGTCCGCGCGCAGCGACCGCGCCACCTCGATGCCCGTGACGTTCGCCGGGTTGTGCAGCGGCGCCAGGGGGATCAGGTTCCGGATCTCCGCCAGCACCTCGTCGTCGATCACCGTCGGCCGGGTGAACCGCGTCCCGCCGTGCACCACCCGGTGCCCCACCGCGGCCAGCTCGGGGGAGTCCAGGCCCGTCCCGTCGGCCGCCAGCTCGGCGGCCACGGCCTTCAGCGCGGCCTCGTGGTCCGTGATCGGGCCGACCTGCTCGCGCTTGCCGCCGGCCGAGGCGGGACCGGTCAGCGGCTCGTGGACCAGCCGGGAGGTCTCCTCACCGATCCGCTCCACCAGCCCGACGGCCAGGCGCGACCGGTCCGCCATGTCGAGGAGCTGGTACTTGACGGACGAGGAGCCGGAGTTGAGGACGAGTACGCGCGATGCGGTCACGGCGGGGGTCTTTCCTTGTCGCGGGCGGTGAAGGGAGAGGGGGAGGGGTCAGGCGGTGGCGGCGGGGCCCGGGGCGCCCTGCGCCTGGATCGCCGTGATGGCCACGGTGGTGACGATGTCCTGGACGAGGGCGCCGCGCGAGAGGTCGTTGACGGGCTTGCGCAGTCCCTGGAGCACCGGGCCGACCGCCACCGCGCCCGCCGAACGCTGCACGGCCTTGTACGTGTTGTTGCCCGTGTTGAGGTCGGGGAAGATCAGCACGGTCGCGCGGCCGGCCACCTCCGACCCCGGCAGCTTCGTCGCGGCGACCGAGGGCTCCACGGCCGCGTCGTACTGGATCGGGCCCTCGACGGCCAGGTCGGGGCGGTGCTCGCGGACGATCTCGGTGGCCTTGCGCACCTTGTCGACGTCCGCCCCCGAACCGGAGGTCCCGGTCGAGTACGAGAGCATCGCGATCCGCGGCTCGACGCCGAAGGAGGCGGCGGTGGCGGCCGACTGGACCGCGATGTCCGCGAGTTGCTCGGCGTTCGGGTCCGGGTTGACCGCGCAGTCCCCGTAGACGAGGACCCGGTCGGCCAGGCACATGAAGAAGACCGAGGAGACGATGGACGCCTCCGGCTTGGTCTTGATGATCTCGAAGGCCGGGCGGATGGTCGCCGCGGTGGAGTGCACCGAGCCGGAGACCATGCCGTCGGCCAGGCCCCGCTGGACCATCAGGGTGCCGAAGTAGTTGACGTCGGTGACGACGTCATGGGCCAGCTCGACGGTCATGCCCTTGTGCGCGCGGACCTCGGCGTAGTACTCGGCGAAACCCTCCCGCAGCGGGGAGGTCGCCGGGTCGATGAGCTGCGCGCCCGAGATGTCGACGCCGAGGTCGCCCGCCTTCTTCAGGATCGCCTGCTCGTCGCCCAGCAGGGTCAGGTCGCAGACGCCCCGGCGCAGCACCACGTCCGCGGCGCGCAGTACGCGCTCCTCGGTGCCCTCGGGCAGCACGACGCGGCGCCGGTCGGAGCGGGCCCGCTCCAGCAGCTCGTGCTCGAACATCATCGGCGTGACGCGCTCCGAGCGTGCCACCGAGAGCAGGCCGCGCAGCTCGCCGGTGTCCACGTGGCGTTCGAAGAGGCCGAGCGCGGTCTCCAGCTTGCGCGGGGTCGCGGAGTTCAACCGGCTCTGCAGCGAGAAGAGTTCGGCGGCGGTCGGGAAGCTGTTGCCGGCCACCGACACCACGGGCGTGCCCGGCGCCAGCTTCG
The DNA here is from genome assembly GCF_004795115.1 of Streptomyces sp. A0592. NCBI lineage: Bacteria > Bacillati > Actinomycetota > Actinomycetes > Kitasatosporales > Streptomycetaceae > Streptomyces > Streptomyces sp. A0592. The sequence continues at coordinate 120,718 of NZ_SSBM01000022.1, read as the reverse complement.
AGGCCAGCGCCAGGACGTCCTTGCTCGGCCGCTCGTTCAGGGTGAGCAGCACCCCGGCGATCGGCGGGGTGCCGGAGGTGTGCGCGGCGAGCGCGCCGACCACGAGGTCCGAGCGGTCGCCGGGGGTCACGACCAGGCAGCCGGGGGTCAGGGCGTTCAGGAAGTTCGGCAGCATCGCGCCGCCGAAGACGAAGTCCAGAGCGTCGCGGGCCAGGCCCGCCTCGTCGCCGAGGAGCACCTCGCCGCCGAGCGCCCGGGTGATCTGGGCGACGGTCGGGGCGGACAGCGACTTGTCGTCCGGCAGCACGTAGCAGGGCACGGGGAGGCGGGCCGCCAGCCGCTCGGCTATGAGGTCGCGGTCCTCGGCGGCCACCCGGTTGACGACCATCGCGACGACGTGGCAGCCCAGGCTCTCGTACGCGCGGTAGGCGTTGCGGGCCTCGGCGCGCACGGCCTCGGCGGGGTGCTTGGTTCCGCCCACGACGGGGACGACGACCGCGCCCAGCTCGTTGGCGAGGCGGGCGTTGAGCGCCAGCTCGTCGGGGAGGTTGGTCTCGGCGTAGTCGGTGCCGAGGACGAGCACGACCTCGTAGTCGCGGGCCAGCCGGTGGTAGCGGTCGACGAGCTGGGAGACCAGCTCGTCGGTGCCCTTCTCGGCCAGGATCGCCGAGGCCTCGCGGTACTCCATCCCGTAGGCCGTCGAGGCGTCCTGGTCGATCCGGTAGCGGGCCTTGAGGAGGTCGAAGAGGCGGTCGGGCGCGTCGTGGAGCAACGGCCGGTAGACGCCGACCCGGCCGGTCTGCCGGGTCAGGAGCTCCATGATCCCGAGTTCGACGACCTGCCGGCCGTCCCCCCGTTCGATGCCGGTCACGTACACGCTGCGCGTCACGCGTGCTCTCCGTCTCTTCGTGTGGTCGATTGACCCGGTTGGGATGGGCTGCCCTCTTGACAGTACCTCCGCCAATGGATAGGGCGCCCCCGGAACTCGGTCCCGGTCCGGGGGGTCCAAAGGCCCTCCGGGGCGAGTGGCGCGGAGCGCGCCCCACCCCGCGGGCATGGAACAATCGGACAGGCGGGATCAATACGCCCTTCATATGTACCGGAGCAGGAGACACAGCACGATGCGTATCGGAGTTCTCACAGCAGGCGGAGACTGCCCGGGCCTCAACGCTGTCATCCGGTCGGTCGTACACCGTGCCGTGGTCGGGCACGGGGACGAGGTCATCGGTTTCGAGGACGGCTTCAAGGGTCTCCTCGACGGTCACTTCCGCCCCCTCGACATCAACGCCGTCAGCGGGATCCTCGCCCGCGGCGGCACGATCCTCGGCTCGGCACGCATGGAGCGGGCCCGCCTCCACGAGGCCGCCGAGAACGCGCAGGAGCTGGCCACCCGCTACGGCATCGACGCCCTGATCCCGATCGGCGGCGAAGGCACCCTGACCGCGGCCCGGATGCTGTCCGACGCCGGGATGCCGGTCGTCGGCGTGCCGAAGACCATCGACAACGACATCTCCTCCACCGACCGCACCTTCGGCTTCGACACCGCCGTCATGGTCGCCACCGAGGCCATCGACCGCCTCAAGACCACCGCCGAGTCGCACCAGCGCGTGATGGTCGTCGAGGTCATGGGCCGTCACGCGGGCTGGATCGCCCTGGAGTCCGGCATGGCCGGCGGCGCCCACGGGATCTGCCTGCCGGAGCGCCCCTTCGAGGTGGACGCCCTGGTGAAGATGGTCGAGGAGCGCTTCGCCCGCGGGAAGAAGTTCGCCGTCATCTGCGTCGCCGAGGGCGCGCACCCGGCCGAGGGCTCCATGCCGTACGAGAAGGGCGCGATCGACGCCTACGGCCACGAGCGCTTCGCCGGCATCGGCAACCGCCTCGCCATCGAGCTGGAGCACCGGCTGGGCAAGGAGGCCCGCCCGGTCATCCTCGGCCACGTCCAGCGCGGCGGCACCCCGACCGCCTACGACCGCGTCCTCGCGACCCGGTTCGGCTGGCACGCCGTGGAGGCGGTCCACCGCGGCGCATACGGCAACATGACCGCCCTGCGCGGCACCGACATCGTGATGGCCCCGCTGGCCCATGCGGTCACCGAGCTGAAGACCGTCCCCGACAGCCGCATGTACGAGGCCGAGTCGGTCTTCTGACCCTTCCGGCCGGGACCGAAGCCCCTGCCGGACCGGGCCCTTCGGCCCCTTTTGTCCGCCGACGGACCGGAGGCAGGCGCTCCGGCCCCGCGGCCGCACAGATCGCCCCCGCCGCCCCGCCCGCTCGGGGCACGCTGGTTATGATTCCCGTGGGGGGATTGGGTCGGCCGAGTCGTATGTGGGCGGATCGCGGCAGCATGTCCGCGTCTCCTCGTCCGCATGCACGCACTCGATGAAAGGTTCACCACTCCCGTGGCGACCAGCTCTGCCGTCCTGACACGCGAACCGGTCGCCGCCCGACCGAGACCCGGGATCACCGGCCCCACCGCACGGCGCAGCCCGTCCGTCCTCGCTGCGGCCCTCGCCGCATCCTGGGCGGTGCCGCTCCTGCTCCACGCGGTCGCCCTGGACGTGCTGCTCCTCCCCGTTCTGGTCCTGACGATCGCGGCCCTGATCCGGGTGGGCGGCGGACTGCTCGACCGCCTGGTGGTCGCGGCCTTCCTGCTCTGCGGCGCCGTGATGGGCCTCGGCCTGCTCTTCTCCGTCTGGCCGTGGGGCCTGGCCCCCGTGCCCGGGGCCGGCCTGCTGCTGACGATCGCCTCCGTCTCCGGCTGGCTGGCCCGTCGCAGACCGCGCATCCCGCTGCGGCTGCGGGGCTCGGACGCGCTGATCGCCGGCACCGTGGCCGTGGTCTGGCACTACGTCCACCACCCGGTGGCCGGCAAGTCCGCGGCCGACCGGCTGGCCTACTTCGTCACGTCCGAGGACCGGATGGGGCACTTCTCGTACTTCACCGGGATCCGGCAGGTCGGCGGCTACGCATTCCTGCACCAGGACGCCGCCCGGACGTACATGATGACGCCCTCCGAGGCGGTCTACCCCCAGGGCTCCCACTTCCTGCTGGCCTGGATCGACGCCCTGGTGACGTCCTCGGCGCAGGCGGGCTCCGCCCTCGCCATGACGAATCGATACTTCCTCTACGTCCTGGCCTCCTACGCACTGTTCTGCGGGGCACTGGTCTGGGCTGCCCGCTGGATCGGCGGCCCGCGCCTGCGCGGCTGGCGCGCCGCCGCGGTGTGCGCGACCGTCGCCGCGGTGATGATGTCCGGGTCGATGGCGCAGCTGATCGAGCGGGGCTTCGACTCCGAGACCATCGGCCTGCTGTTCCTGGCCGTCGCCCTGGCCCTGCTGGTGCGGCCCGCGGCGGGCCGGACCGAGTTCGTCCTCGTCGCGGCGGCCGGGCTGATCGCCGTCACCTACGTCTACAACCTCTACGGCGCCCTGGTGGGCATCGCCCTGGCCGCGGTCCTGCTCGTCCACCGGCGCCGGTTCGCCGGCCGCCGGGGCCGGGTCCTCGCGGCCCTGGCCGGCGTCACCCTCGTGGCCGGACTGCCCAGCGTCTTCTCCGTCCTCACGAAGCTGGACGTCGCCAAGACCTCGAACCTGGCCGGCCCGATGGTCATCCCCGACCGCCCGGTGTTCATCGGGCTCGGCCTGCTGGCCCTGGTCGCGGCCACCCTCCCGGTCAACCGCCGCACGGGCACCGGACAGATGGTGCTCGCCGTCGTCCTCGGCGCGACCGCGATGATCGGCACCTTCGGCGCCTGGCAGAAGCTCACCATCGGCTACTACTCGTACTACTTCGAGAAGCTGACCGCCGCCGGGCTGGTGATCGCCCTGCTCTCGCTCGGCATGATCGGGCTGATGCTGCCGCCCGCCGCCGTCACCACCGGCACCGCGCTGCGCCGCCGGGCGGACCTCCTGCTGCGCTCCGGCCTCGCGACGGCGGCGGCGCTGGCGCTCTTCGGCGGCGTCCAGTGGGGCGTGCCCTCCGGCTGGGGCCACCCCTCGGCCTGGTACGACAGCCCCATGCTCAAGTGGACCCGCGGCGAGGCCAGGAGCAGCGACATCGGCAAGCCGGCCGCCGCCCTCACCGGGCGCGACCTGCAGGGGGCCACCGCGCCGGTGATCGCCCTGTACAGCAACGACGCCTACCTCAACCTGAGGTCGACCTTCCTCGCCCAGATCCTCAGCAAGCAGGGGGGCAGCATGGTCGGGCTGTACGAGGTGTTCTACGTCAAGGTCGGCGGATCGGCCGCGGTCGAGGAGAAGGAGTACCAGGCCTCACTGGGCCACCTGAAGACCGCGATCGCCTCGTGCCCCGCCCCGCCGACCGTCCTGGTGGGCGACCGCAGGACCGCCGACCGGATCCGGCAGGACCTGGCCGCTGCCGGCACCGCGGCCTCCGTGGTCCACGCGCCGCTTCCGTAGCCGTTCCGGGCGGTCGGGGGGTCCGGGACCGGCCGCCCCGACCGGACGGTGTCCTAGGCCGCACCGCCCGCGAGCCGCCAGAAGCGGTCCACGATCCCGGTGAGGAAGTCCCGGCCAGCGTCCCCGCTGCCGGCCTCGCCCTGGCCGCCGCCCCAGCTGAGCGTCGCCACCATCCGCGACTGGTACTCCCCGTGCAGCTGGTCCAGCACCCGCTCCAGGTGCTGCTTGGGGATCGGCAGCAGCTTGCCGAGCGGCTTCACGTACGCCTGCCAGCGCGTGGTGACCGCGCTGCGCAGCAGCTCGGCCAGCTCCTCGTGCTTGCCCGTCGCCGTCACGAACTGGGCCAGGGTGAGGCCGAGCACGGTGGCCAGGGCGGCGGACTGCCGCTCGTTGCCCCTCCAGCGTCCGGTGTCCTCCATCTTCTGGTAGGAGCTCGTCTCCAGACCGATCCGCCGGGCCAGTTCGTCCGCGGCCAGCCCCCGGGCCATCCGGTGCTCGCGCAACGTGACGGGTTCGGCGAGGAGTTCACCCGGCGAGCACCACAGGACGCCCGCGAGCGCCGTCAGCTCGGCGGACGAGGGTGATATCTCGCCACGCTCCCAGGCCATCACCGTCTCGGGCGCGACGACGAGTCCGTACTGGGCACGCAGGCCGTAGGCGACGTGTCCGGGAGCCATGCCCAGGGCCGCGCGCAGGCGCCGCGCGGCGGGGGCATTGAAGGGTGGGCTGGAGTGCACACCGCACACCGTAGAAGTGGCCGGGCTGCGCCGCCTACAGACCAAACAAACAAGCCCATACCTCGTAGGAACGTCCTATGAAGTAAGGGGCTTTTGGCGAGTTTTCCGGCGACTGTCCGGTAATCGGTGCGCCCGGGGACCTCGAAGATCCAGTACTGCGTACGGTTCCAGCCAACCCGCCGTGACGCAATACCCCTCACACGGCCTCCACGGAATGTGAACCGGAGCCCCTTCCCGTACGTGGTTCCTGTGGGGCCCTCGCCCACGGGGGTGGCGAGGGCCCCGCCCACGCACCCCTTGCCTTGACGTCGGCGTCAACGCATACGGTCGGGCCATGCGCATCGGCGAACTGGCGAAACGGGCCGGGACCAGCACCAGGACGCTCCGGTACTACGAGGCGCGCGGGCTGCTGCCCGCGCGGCGTGCCGACAACGGCCACCGGACCTACGACGAGGACGACCTGCGGCTGCTGCGGGAGATCCGCACGCTGCGGGACTTCGGCTTCGAACTGGAGGAGACCCGGCCCTTCGTGGAGTGCCTGCGGGCCGGCCACCCGGCCGGGGACTCCTGCCCTGCCTCGCTCGCCGTGTACCGGCGCAAGCTCGCCGAGCTGGACGACCTGATCGGCCGGCTCGCAGACGTACGCGAGCAGGTCGCGCGCCAGCTCGCCGGCGCCGAGGAGGCGGCCGGCGGGGCCGCCGCCCCGCGCTGCGAGATGACGCCCTGACCCACACGAGAGAGGAACCGAGATGGTGCACGCCCGCAAAGTGGCCGAGGTGACCGACACCGACTTCGAGGCGGAGGTGCTGGGCGAGCGCGGCAGGGCCGTCCTCGTCCAGTTCACCGCGGACTGGTGCGGCCCCTGCCGCCAGCTCGCCCCGGTGCTGTCCGCGATCGCCGCCGAGGAGGCCGCCCGCCTGAAGGTCGTGCAGATCGACGCGGACCGCAACCCCGAGACCCTGACCCGGTACGGGGTGCTGTCCACGCCGACCCTGCTCGTCTTCCGCGACGGCGAACCCGTCCGCCAGCTGGTCGGCGCCCGGCCCAAGCGCCGCCTCCTCCAGGAACTGGAGGACGAGCTCGCTACGGCCTGAGCCAGATCGTCGCCAGCGGCGGCAGCGTCATCCGCAGGCTCGCCGGGCGGCCCTGGGCCGGCACCGGCTCGGGCCGCAGCGGCTGCCCGTGGTGCACACCGCTGCCGCCGTAGGCCTCCAGGTCGGTGTTGAGGACCTCGCGCCACAGGGGCACCTCCTCCGGCACCCCGATCCGGTAGCCGTGGCGGACCACCGGCGAGAAGTTGCACACCGCCAGCAGCTGCGAGCCGTCCTGGGCGTACCTCAGGAAGGCGAAGACGTTGTCCTCCGCCGCGTCCGCCTCCACCCAGGCGAAGCCCTCGGGCACGGTGTCGCGCTCCCACAGCGCAGGCGCCGCCGTGTACGTCCGGTTCAGGTCCCGCACGAGATCGCGCACGCCCCGGTGGTCGCCGGCCGCCGCGTAGGAGGAGTCCAGCAGCCACCAGTCCGGCCCGTGGCTCTCCGACCACTCCGACCCCTGGGCGAACTCCTGTCCCATGAAGAGCAGCTGCTTGCCCGGGTGGGCCCACATGAAGCCCAGGTACGCCCGGTGCGCGGCCCGCTGCTGCCACCAGTCGCCCCCGGGCATCTTCGACACCAGCGAGCGCTTGCCGTGCACCACCTCGTCGTGCGAGATCGGCAGCACGTAGTTCTCGCTGAAGGCGTAGATCATCCCGAAGGTCATGTCGTGGTGGTGGTACTTGCGGTGCACCGACTCCTTCGACATGTAGCGCAGGGTGTCGTGCATCCAGCCCATGTTCCACTTCAGGCCGAAGCCCAGGCCGCCGCCGTCCGTCGGCCGGGTCACGCCGTTCCAGGCCGTGGACTCCTCCGCGATGGTGACCACCCCAGGGCAGCGCCGGTACACCGTGGCGTTCATCTCCTGGAGGAAGGCCACCGCGTCCAGGTTCTCCCGCCCGCCGTGCTCGTTGGGCGTCCACTCGCCCTCGCTGCGCGAGTAGTCCAGGTAGAGCATCGAGGCCACCGCGTCCACGCGCAGCCCGTCCACGTGGAACTCCTCGCACCAGTAGACGGCGTTGGCGACGAGGAAGTTGCGGACCTCCTTGCGCCCGTAGTCGAACTCCAGCGTCCCCCAGTCCGGGTGTGCGGCCCGCCGCGGGTCCTGGTGCTCGTACAGCGGCCGCCCGTCGAACTCCGCGAGCGCCCAGTCGTCCCGCGGGAAGTGCGCCGGCACCCAGTCGACGATCACGCCGATCCCGGCCCGGTGCAGCGAGTCCACGAGGAAGCGGAAGTCGTCCGGGCTGCCCATCCGCGAGGTCGGCGCGTAGAAACCGGTGACCTGGTAGCCCCACGAGCCGCCGAAGGGGTGCTCGGCGACCGGCATCATCTCCACGTGCGTGAAGCCCAGCTCCTTGACGTACGAGGGGAGCTGTTCGGCGAGCTGCCGGTAGGAGAGTCCGGGCCGCCAGGACGCCAGGTGCAGCTCGTACACGGAGAAGGGGGCCTGGTGCGGGGCGCGGGCGCCGCGCCGCGCCATCCACTCCGTGTCCTGCCACTCGTACTGCGAGGCCGTGACCACCGAGGCGTTCGCCGGAGGCACCTCCGCGGACCGGGCCATCGGGTCGGCGCGCAGGGTGTGGCTGCCGTCCGGGCGCGTGATGTCGTACTTGTAGAGCGTCCCGGCACCCACCCCGGGCAGGAAGAGCTCCCAGACGCCGCTCGACCCGAGCGAGCGCATCGGATAGGCGACGCAGTCCCAGTAGGAGAAGTCCCCGCTGACCCGGACCCCCTGCGCGTTCGGCGCCCACACCGTGAACCGGGTCCCGGCCACGCCCTGGTGCTCCATCGGCTCGGCGCCCAGCGCCGTCCACAGCCGCTCGTGGCGGCCCTCGCCGATCAGGTGCAGGTCCAGTTCGCCGAGGGAGGGCAGGAACCGGTAGGGGTCGTGGATCTCGATCTCGTCGCTCTCGTACGCCACCAGCAGCCGGTAGTCCGGCACCGCGGTCAGCGGCAGCAGCCCGGAGAACAGTCCGTCGCCGTCGTCGTGGAGCTCGGCCCGCAGCCCCTTGGCGATGACCGTGACCGCCTTGGCGTGCGGTCGCAGCACCCGGAAGGCCACCCCGCCGCGCTGGGTGCGTGCGCCCAGCACCCCGTGCGGGTCGTGGTGGCGGCCCTCCAGCAGCCTGGCCCGCTCCCCCGCGGCGAGCGCCGGCGCCGGCCGGACCCCGTGCGGAGGTGCGGCGCGGCGGGCCCGGGGCGTGCGTGGCTTCTTGCCCGCCGCCGGGGCGGTTGCGGCTTCGTCGCGGACGGTCGATGACGGCTGTCGTGCGGCGCTCACGCGAGCGGCCTCCTCGGGGGCTTCGGGTGGGGGTGGGGGGAGAGGGCACCCGTGGCGGGCGGGGTCGGCGGCACGCGGTGGGCGGGCCGCGCGGGTTCCGAGAGCCGCCGGATCGCGGCCATCGGGACGTGCAGCCAGTCGGGGCGGTGCCGGGACTCGTAGCGGGCCTCGTACACCGCCTTGTCGGTCTCGTACGCCCGCAGCAGTACGGGATCCTCGCGCGGGTCCCGGCCGGTGGTGCGGGCGTAGCCCTCGCAGAACGCGGCCCGGCAGTCGTCCGCCCAGGCGGGGGCGAACGGCCGGTGCGAGCGGGCGGCGTAGTCGAAGGAACGCAGTATCCCGGCGATGTCGCGCACCGCCGGTTCGGGACGGCGCCGGTCAGCCAGGGGCCGGGCCGGCTCGCCCTCGAAGTCGATCAACGACCAGCTGCCGTCGAGGGTGCGCAGGGTCTGACCCAGATGGAGGTCGCCGTGGATCCGCTGGGCGGCCACCCCCGTCCCGCGGGACGCGGCCAGCGCGTCGAAGGCCCCTCGCAGCCCGGCCTCGTAGGGGCGCAGCGTCGGCACCTCCCGGGCGGTGGCGGCCAGCCGCGCCGTCATCCCGGCGGCCAGCCGCGCGGTCTGCTCCGGACCGAGCGCGACGGTGGGCAGGGCGGCGGCGAGCGCGTTGTGCACCTCGGCGGTGGCCCGGCCGAGCGCGTGCGCCTCCGCGGTGAAGTCCTCCCCGGCGCCGAGCCGGCGCAGCGCGAGCTGCCAGCCGTCGTCGGAGCCGCGCAGGTACGGCTGGAGCACGCCCAGGGTCAGCGGTTCGCCGCCGGGCGGCTCGGCCTCGTACCAGGCGACGGGTGCCGGCACCCGCGTGCAGCCGGCGGCGGCCAGCGCCCTGGGCAGCTCCAGGTCCGGGTTGACCCCGGGGCCGACCCGGCGGAAGACCTTCAGGATGAACGAATCTCCGTAGATCAGAGACGAGTTCGTCTGCTCCCCGGACAGCGGCCGGGGCGTCAGCCCGGCCGGGATCGCAGTGGCGGGATCCCGGTCGAAGCGCAGCGGTCCGAGCACGCCGGGGGAGCGCAGCCGCTCCAGCAGCATCGCCGCGAGCCGCGGGTCGCCCAGGGCCTCGTAGACCGCCCGGCCCGCGTACGGCCCGTCCTCGGCGTGGCCGATCAGGGTGGGCGCGAGGGCGGGCGGCAGGGACGGGCGGATGCCCAGCAGCAGCTGGTAGCAGTCCCCGTCCACGTCGAGCAGCACGTGCAGCAGTCCGGGGGTGGACCCGGGGGGCAGCAGGTCGGCCGCCGAGACGGTCGTGAGTCTGCTGATGGCCCGCCCCTTGCCCGCGAACCAGCGCTGTGCGGGCAGCCAGGCCCGCAGCATCGGTTCCAGCGGGGCGATCCCGGCGGTCCGGTCGGCCGTGAGCCGGCTCCGGGCGGATGCAGCCTCCGACATGGCGTCGCGTCCTTTCCCCGGGCCGTCACAGAATGCGCAGAGTGTCCCGGATGCGCGGCAGTTGCTTCTCCGGCATGTGCGAGTGTCGGGTCAGGATGATCCGTACAGGGGCGGGCGATTGACCCGTTCGAGCCGCCCGCCCCCTGGCCCAGGCGTGGTCCGCCTGTGGCCGTGCCGGCTATTCGGCGCGGCGGTCACCGCGCTGTTCGGCACGGAGCCGGAACCAGTAGAAGCCGTGTCCTGCCAGGGTCAGCAGGTAGGGCCACTCGCCGATCGGCGGGAAGCGCACGTCGCCCGTGAGCTCCACCGGTACCCGCCCGTTGAACGACTGCAGGTCCAGCTCGGTGGGCTGCGCGAAGCGCGAGAAGTTGTGCACGCACAGCACCAGGTCGTCCCCGTACTCGCGCAGGAACGCGAGCACCGCCGGGTTGGACGACTGCAGTTCGGTGTACGAGCCGAGGCCGAAGGCCGGGTTCGCCTTGCGGATCTCGATCAGCCGGCGGGTCCAGTGCAGCAGTGAGGAGGGCGACGCCATGGCCGCCTCGACATTGGTGACCTGGTACCCGTGGACCGGGTCCATGATGACCGGCAGGTTCAGCCTGCCCGGATCGCACGAGGAGAAACCGGCGTTGCGGTCCGGGGTCCACTGCATGGGGGTGCGGACGCCGTCGCGGTCGCCCAGCCAGATGTTGTCGCCCATGCCGATCTCGTCGCCGTAGTAGAGCACCGGCGAGCCGGGCAGCGACAGCAGCAGGGCGGTGAACAGCTCCATCTGGTTGCGGTCGTTGTCCAGGAGCGGGGCGAGCCGGCGCCGGATGCCGATGTTGGCCCGCATCCGCGGGTCCTTGGCGTACTCGGCGTACATGTAGTCGCGCTCTTCGTCCGTGACCATTTCGAGCGTGAGCTCGTCGTGGTTGCGCAGGAAGATGCCCCACTGGCAGTTCTTCGGGATGGCCGGGGTCTTGGCCAGGATCTCGGAGACCGGGTAGCGGGACTCTCTTCGCACGGCCATGAAGATGCGCGGCATGACGGGGAAATGGAACGCCATGTGGCACTCGTCCCCGCCCTTGGCGAAGTCCCCGAAGTAGTCGACGACGTCCTCGGGCCACTGGTTGGCCTCGGCGAGCAGCACCGTGTCCGGGTAGTGGGCGTCGATCTCGGCCCGGACTCTCTTGAGCAGCTCGTGGGTGCGCGGGAGGTTCTCGCAGTTGGTGCCCTCCTCGGCGTACAGGTAGGGCACGGCGTCGAGGCGGAAGCCGTCGATGCCGAGGTCCAGCCAGAAGCGGAGGGCGGAGACGATCTCCTCCTGGACCGCCGGGTTCTCGAAGTTCAGATCCGGCTGGTGGGAGAAGAAGCGGTGCCAGTAGTACTGCTTGCGGACCGGGTCGTACGTCCAGTTCGAGGTCTCGGTGTCGACGAAGATGATCCGGGCGTCCTGGTACTGCTTGTCGTTGTCGGCCCACATGTAGTAGTCGCCGTAGGGGCCGTCCGGGTCCTTGCGCGACTGCTGGAACCACTCGTGCTGGTCGCTGGTGTGGTTCATGACGAAGTCGATGATCACCCGCATGCCGCGGGTGTGCGCGGCGTCCACGAACTCCACAAAATCGGCGAGGTCGCCGAACTCGGGCAGCACCGAGGTGTAGTCGGAGACGTCGTAGCCCCCGTCGCGCAGGGGCGAGGCGAAGAACGGCGGCAGCCAGAGGCAGTCGACGCCGAGCCACTGGAGATAGTCCAGTTTGGCGGTGAGGCCCTTGAGGTCCCCGACGCCGTCGCCGTTGCTGTCGTGGAAGGAGCGGACGAGGACCTCGTAGAAGACGGCCCGCTTGAACCAGTCGGGATCGCGGTCCTTGGCGGGGGTGTCCTCGAAGGTGTCGTGGACGGGATCGTTGATCATCATGTGGTGGGTGACCCTCCGGTGGGCGGGGACGGTCGCAGAGCGGCCAGGACGTGCGCGGGCGTGCGGCCCGGCTCTAGGCGCACGTAGTTCGCCCTGCCCCAGTGATAGGTCTCGCCGGTGAGCTCGTCGCGCACGGCGAGGGACCCGTGCCAGTCGAGGCCGAGTACCGGCATGTCCAACGAGACCGTCGCCTCCTGGGTGTGGTGCGGATCGAGGTTGACGACCACCAGTACGGAATTGGCGCCCGCGTGCTTCGAATAGGCGATCACCTGTTCGTTGTCGGTCGAGTGGAAGTGGATGTCGCGCAGCTGCTGGAGGGCGGGGTTGCGCCGGCGCAGCCGGTTCAGAGCGGTGATCAGCGGGGCGATGGTGCGGCCCTCGCGATCGGCGGCGGCCCAGTCGCGTGGCCGGAACTCGTACTTCTCGGAGTTCAGGTACTCCTCGCTGCCCTCCCGCACCGGGGTGTTCTCGCAGAGCTCGTAGCCGGAGTAGATCCCCCAGGCGGGGGACAGGGTGGCGGCGAGGACCGCGCGCACCTCGAAGGCGGGACGGCCGCCCTTCTGGAGGTACTCGTGCAGGATGTCGGGCGTATTGACGAAGAAGTTCGGCCGCATCACCGAGGCGGACGGGGTGGCGGAGAGCTCGGTCAGGTACTCGGTCAGCTCGGCCTTGGTGTTGCGCCAGGTGAAGTAGGTGTACGACTGCTGGAAGCCGACGGCGGCGAGCGCGCGCACCATCGCGGGCCGGGTGAAGGCCTCCGCCAGGAAGATCACGTCCGGGTCGGACTTGTTGATGTCCGCGATCACCTTCTGCCAGAAGACGACCGGCTTGGTGTGCGGGTTGTCGACCCGGAAGATGCGCACCCCGTGGTCCATCCAGTGCCGCAGGATCCGGCAGGTCTCCTCGACGATGCCGGCCATGTCGGTGTCGAAGTGGACCGGGTAGATGTCCTGGTACTTCTTCGGCGGGTTCTCGGCGTACGCGATCGTCCCGTCGGCGCGGTGGCGGAACCACTCCGGGTGCTTCTCCACCCACGGGTGGTCGGGGGAGCACTGGAGGGCGAAGTCCAGGGCGATCTCCATGCCCAGCTCGCGGGCGCGCGCGACGAAGGCGTCGAAGTCCTCGATGGTGCCGAGTTCCGGGTGGACCGCCTCGTGCCCGCCCTCGGTGGAGCCGATGGCCCACGGCACACCGGGATCCCAACTCCCGGCCGAGAGAGTGTTGTTGGGGCCCTTGCGGTAGGTGCTGCCGATCGGGTGGATGGGCGGCAGGTAGACCACGTCGAAGCCCATCGCGGCGATCGCGGGCAGCCGCTCCGCGGCGGTCCGGAAGGTGCCGCTGACCGGGGCCTCGCCGGGCTCCAGCACCGCGCCCTCGGACCGCGGGAACATCTCGTACCAGGAGCCGAAGAGGGCCCGCTTGCGCTCGACGAGGATCGGCAGCGGCTTGGAGGCGGTGACCAGCTCCCGGTAGGGGCGCCTGGCGAGCGCGGCGCCCACGGCGGGGGCGAGTGCCGCCTCGTACCGCTCGGCGGCGGGGAGGTCCTCGTCCCGCATGATCCCGGCGGCGGCCAGGACGGCGTCGCGGCCGTCGCGCTTGGGGATCCGGGCCGCGGCCCGCTCGTAGAGCTCGGCGCCCTCCAGCAGCACGAGCCCGGTGTCGATCCCGGCGGGGATCTTGATCGCGGCATGGGCCCGCCAGGTGCCCAGCGGGTCGCTCCACGCCTCGACGGTGTACGTCCACCTCCCCTCGGCCTCGGCGGAGACCCGGGCGCCCCACCGGTCGGTGCCGGGAGCGAGTTCGCGCAGCGGCACGGGGGGCCGCAGCCGCCCCTTCGGATCACGCAGGACGACGTGGGCGGAGAGGGCGTCGTGTCCCTCGCGGAACACGGTGGCCGAGATCTCGAAGACCTCGTCCACGACCGCCTTGGCGGGTCTGGCGCCGCAGTCGACGGCGGGGCGGACGTCCAGCACGGGAATGCGACCGATCATGATGGGATCACCTGGGGGCAGTTCGCAGGGCTCGGTGACAACAGGCCAGCCGGTATCACGACTGGTAGTGCACGCTCTGTTCGCTCTGTTTCTAGCCGCTCAAGAGACGGCTGGGCTGCGGGCATGGCCGCTCCTGTCCGCGTTCACTCGGGTGGCGGGGAGAGGGTTTGTGGGCGGGTGCGCCGTGCGTGTACGACGTGTACCCGGGGAGCCCTTCCCACTCTCCCCCCGCCCAATCCGCGCACTGGGTTAACTACTCGTACGTAGTGGCACGGGCAATACCGAGGCCCGGCTCGACATCCGGCGGGGCTCCGTCAAGTCGGCCGGGACTAGGTGACGTAGGGGGCCGGCACACCGGTCCCACCCGTCTCCGGAGCCCCTCGGGAACCACCCGCGCGGGGGTACGCGAGACAGACGGTCGCCGTCGTCGCGGGGCGGGAGTGACCACTGTTTCGCAGGATTTGAGAGATGTGGCCGAAAAAAGCCCCTCCTGGGCGGAGTGCCGGGTCGGACCCACCCGTGGGACCCCGCCCGGGGCTCCGCACCGGGACCGGCCCCGCCCCCCCCGCATCGCCTCCGCGAGGTCGAGGACCACTCGGAACCGGTCGGCCGCGAGCCGGCGGACGTCCCGGACGAGCTGGGCCACCCCGGCCGCCGCGAACAGGTTCACCGCACGCAGAGCCGCAGGGAGGGGGTGCGCGAGCCGCCGGAGGCGGCATGGCCGGAATGCGGGGGCCTCGCTAGCCTTCCCGGGGTGATGCGCGGGTGCACAGCGTGGTGCGGCCGCTCCGATCCGCAATCCCCTGCGAAGGTGGAACGTGTGAAGGCTATCCGTCGATTCACCGTGCGCCCCGTCCTCCCGGAGTCCCTGCTGCCGCTCACCGATCTCGCGCGCAATCTGCGCTGGTCGTGGCATACCGAGACCCGCGAACTCTTCCAATCCGTCGACCCCGAGGGCTGGCAGGCCGCGGGTGGAGATCCCGTCCGGCTGCTCGGCACCGTCTCCGCCGCCAGGCTCGAGGAACTGGCCGCAGACCGCCGGTTCCTGCGGCGCCTGGCCGTCGCCGCCGCCGACCTCGATGACTACGTGAACGGCGGGAGGTGGTACCAGAGCCGCGAGAACGGCACGGAACTGCCCGCCGCCATCGCCTACTTCTCCCCCGAGTTCGGGATCACCGCCGCCCTGCCCCAGTACTCCGGCGGCCTCGGCATCCTCGCCGGGGACCACCTGAAGGCCGCCAGCGACCTGGGAGTCCCGCTCATCGGCGTGGGACTCCTCTACCGGCACGGCTACTTCCGCCAGTCGCTCTCCCGCGACGGCTGGCAGCAGGAGCACTATCCGGTCCTCGACCCCAACGAACTTCCGCTCGGCCTGCTCCGCCAGGACGACGGCACACCCGCCCGCGTCTCGCTGACCCTGCCCGGCGGCCGCGCCCTGCACGCCCACATCTGGCAGGCGCGCGTCGGACGCGTACCGCTGCTGCTCCTGGACTCCGACGTCGAGGACAACGACGCCGCCGCCCGCGAGGTGACCGACCGGCTCTACGGCGGCGGCAGCGACCACCGGCTGCTCCAGGAGATGCTGCTGGGCATCGGCGGGGTGCGCGCGGTCCGCGCGTACTGCGGGATCAGCGGCCACCCCGACCCCGAGGTCTTCCACACCAACGAGGGCCACGCCGGCTTCCTGGGCCTCGAACGCATAAGGGAACTGGAGCGCGAGCAGGGCCTCGGCTTCGACGCCGCCGTCGAGGCGGTGCGCGCCGGGACCGTGTTCACCACGCACACCCCCGTCCCGGCCGGGATCGACCGCTTCGAGCGGAGCCTGGTCGCCCGGCACTTCGGCGACGGCGGTGAGCTGGCCGGCGTACCGGTCGACCGGATCCTGGAACTGGGCGCGGAGTCCTTCCCCGGCGGCGACCCCGGCGTCTTCAACATGGCGGTGATGGGGCTGCGGCTGGCCCAGCGGGCCAACGGGGTGTCCACCCTGCACGGCGCGGTCAGCCGGGAGATGTTCGCCGGCCTGTGGCCCGGCTTCGACCCGGCCGACGTGCCCATCACCTCCGTGACCAACGGGGTCCACGCCCCGACCTGGGTGGCGCCCGAGGTGGTCCGGCTCGGTGCCCGCCAGATCGGCGCGGGCCGCACCGAGGACGCCCTGTCGGTCGGCGGCTCCCGGCGCTGGGACGCGGTCGCAGACATCCCCGACCAGGACGTCTGGGACCTGCGCCGGGTGCTCCGCGAGCAGCTGGTGCAGGAGGTACGGGACCGGCTGCGGGCCTCGTGGCTCCAGCGCGGCGCCGCCGCGGCCGAACTGGGCTGGGTGGACTCCGTCCTCGACCCCGACGTGCTCACCATCGGCTTCGCCCGGCGCGTGCCCTCCTACAAGCGGCTGACGCTGATGCTGCGCGACCCGGACCGGCTGCGCAGGCTGCTGCTGGACCCGGAGCGGCCGGTACAGATCGTCGTCGCCGGCAAGGCGCACCCGGCCGACGACGGCGGGAAGCGCCTCGTGCAGGAACTGGTGCGCTTCGCCGACGACCCGCGGGTGCGCCACCGGATCGTCTTCCTGCCCGACTACGGCATGGCCATGGCGCAGAAGCTCTACCCGGGCTGCGACGTCTGGCTGAACAACCCGCTGCGCCCGCTGGAGGCGTGCGGCACGAGCGGCATGAAGGCAGCGCTGAACGGCTGTCTGAACCTGTCGGTGCTGGACGGCTGGTGGGACGAGTGGTTCGAGCCGGACTTCGGCTGGGCCATCCCGACCGCCGACGGGCTCGGCGCGGACGAGGACCGCCGGGACCACCTGGAGGCGAGCGCCCTCTACGAGCTGATCGAGGGCCGCGTCGCGCCGCGGTTCTACGACCGGGCCGGGCGCACCGGGCTCCCGGTGCGGTGGATCGAGATGGTCCGGCGCACGCTCGTGTCGCTGGGGCCGAAGGTCCTCGCCGGACGGATGGTGCGCGAGTACGTGGAGCGGCTGTACGCGCCGGCCGCGCTCGCCCACCGCTCCCTGACCGCCGACGCGGCGCGGGACCTCGCCTGGTGGAAGGGCCGGGTCCGGGCGGCGTGGCCGCGGGTCGGCGTCGAGCACGTGGAGGCGCTGGCCGAGGCTCCGGTGAACGGCACCGCCGAGCTGGGGGCCACCCTCACGCTGCGCGTGCAGCTGTCGCTGGACACGCTGGCGCCCGAGGACGTGGAGGTGCAGGCGGTCGCGGGCCGGGTGGACCCGCAGGACGTGATCCGGGACGGGCGGACCTTCCCGCTCAAGCCTGCCGCGGGTCCCGACCTGGAGGGCCGCTGGGTGTACGAGGGCCCGCTCGCCCTCGACCGCACCGGGCCCTTCGGCTACACGGTCCGCATCCTGCCGACGCATCCGCTGCTGGCCACCCCGGCCGAACTCGGCCTGGTCGCGGCCCCGGCGGACACGGACACCGGCGGCGGGGTACTGCTGCGGTAGGCACGGCGGGAGGTGCCTGCGAGGGGGCGGGCGGCGGGTCCATCCGCCGCCCGCCGCCCAGGGAGCCGAGTCGGTGTACGGCGGGGGGACCTCCTGGGTGAACCTGTGTACGCGCCCGGTATGCCGAATCGATTCGCCGCCCTTGTCCGCTCCTACGCTGCCCGCGGATGCCACCGGACCCGGCATCCGCGGAACCCGAGGAACGGACTCTCCCCCATGCGTCTTGGCACCACCGCCGCCGTGTTCGTCGGCGCTCTCGCCCTCGTCCTGCCCACCGCCGGTCCCTCGTCGGCCGACGACCCGGGTGACCGCGCCCTCGGCACGCTGTACTACCGGTACCTCGACGACGCGGGCCGCGAGCGGCAGGGGCGGATCCGGCCGGCGGACGACGGTACCTGCTACCTGCTCACGGGGACGTCCCGGAACGAGCCCGCCGTCGACGTCCGCAACCGGACGCGGTCGCGGGCCCTGCTGTTCGACAACCCCGGGTGCAGCGGCAGAGCGGTCGCGACCCTGAGGCCGAACGGGGCCGTGTCGGACGTGGAGGTCGTGGCGGCCTTCTTCAAGCCGGTGGACGGAGCCGGTCAGGAGCCGGGCCGGGGCGACTGGAACAACGGCGGCGAGCAGGGCCAGGGCCGCGGCGACCAGAACGAAGAGGACGCGGCCGACGAGGGCGCGGCCGACGAGTCGGACGGGGCCGACCAGGGGCAGGGCCGCGGTGACTGGGGCAACGGCGGTCAGGGCCGCGGCGACCAGACGGACGCGGCGGAGGAAGAAGGCGAGGAAGCAGAAGAAGGGGAGGAAGGAGCAGAAGGGGAGGAGGGCGAGGAAGCGGAGACGGACGTCGAGGAGGACTTCCTCTCCATGGTGCTGCGCGCCATCGGCTGATCCGGGGGACCTCCGACGGCTCAGGCCGGCCGCACCGCGCCGGCCCGTGGTGTCGGCCTCGTCCCCGCCTTGCGGACGTAGGCGCGTACGGGCTCGGCCGCGCACCGGTAGAGCAGACCGCGTGGAGCGCGCACGGGCGTGCGCAGGAACCCCAGGTCGCACACGCGGCGACGGGCTGCGGCCACTTCGGGCTCGGACAGGGTTCCGGGCAGTTCCGCCACCTTGAAGGGGAACGCCGTCGGCGAGGCGTCGGGGTCGTTGCGGACCGTCAGGGTGCCGGCCCGGGCGCGGCCGCGCAGTTCCTCGCGCAGGTGCGGGGCCATGCCCGACTCCTCGCGCAGGGCGAAGGCGCTGCCGATCTGGACGCCGGCCGCGCCCGCGGCGCGGGCTGCGGCGACCGCTTCGGGGTCGGCCTGCCCGCCCGCGAGCCAGAACGGCAGCCCGAGCGCCGCCATTTTGGCGAGATCCGGATGGTCGCGCGGTCCGTGGACCGGCTCCCCGCTGGCGTCCAGCCGCACCGGTCCGCGCGGCGGGGCCCATGGGACGGGGCCGAGGGCCCATGGGACAGGGCCGCCCGGGGAGGTCTTCTCCCGGGCGGCCCCGTGTCTATCTATCGGTCCAGCCGTGGCTCACGCGGCCCCGAAGGGGTCAGAAGGTGAGCTTCCAGCTGTTGATGTAGCCGGTGTCCAGGCTGGCAGCGTCGCGGACGCGGAGCTTCCAGGTGCCGTTGGCGACCTCGGAGGAGGCGTTCACGGTGAAGGTCTGGACGATGTTGTCCGCGCTGCCGCCGCTGCGGTTGCGCAGGTTGTAGACGCTGCCGTCGGGGGCGACCAGGTCGACCACCAGGTCACCGACGTAGGTGTGGACGATGTTCACGTCCACCTTCAGCGTGCTCGGGGCGTTGCCCGTGCGGGTCACCGCGATCGGGGACTCGACCGTGGCGTTGTCCGCGATCTGGTAGTCGTTCGTGTTCTCGAAGACGTTCTGCTGGCCGGTGCCGACCGTCCAGGTGAAGGACGCCGTGCCGGTCTTGCTCTGCGAGTCGGTCACGGTGACGGTCACGTTGGACGTGCCCGCGGTGGTGGCCGTACCGGAGATCAGACCGGTCGAGGAGTTGATCGACAGGCCGGCCGGCAGGCCGGTCGCCGCGTAGCTCAGCGCACCCGGGTTGGTGCTGGTCGCCTGGACCTGCAGGCTCACAGCGGTGTTGATCTGGGTGTTCTGGTTGGCGATCGGGGTGACCGAGACACCGCTGACGATGCGCGGGCCGACGTTGATGGCCGCCCAGGCGTTCGCCGCGTTGTTGTAGGTGGTCGAGCCGGCGCCGTACAGGTCGGCCGCCGCCTGCAGGGTCGCCGTACGGGCGGCCGCGTAGTTGGTGTTCGACTTGAACAGACCGGTGGTCAGCGCGCGGAACCAGATCTTCGAGGCGGCGTCGCGGCCTATCGCGGTGACGGGCAGACCGTCGGAGGTCGGCGAGTCGTAGCTCACGCCGTTGACGACCTTGGCGCCGGAGCCCTCGGAGGCCAGGTAGTACCAGTGGTTGGCCGGGCCCGAGGAGTAGTGGACGTCGATCGAGCCGATGCCCGAGTACCAGGCGTCCTTGGACGAGCCGTCCTTGCTGGGCTTGTCCATGTAGCGCAGCGGGGTGCCGTCGCCGCGGATGTCGATCTTCTCGCCGACCAGGTAGTCGCCGACGTCCTGCGGGTTGTTGGCGTAGAACTCGACCGCCGCCGCGAAGATGTCGGAGGTGGCCTCGTTCAGACCGCCGGGCTCACCGCTGTAGGTCATGTTGCCGGTGACCGAGGTCAGGCCGTGGGACATCTCGTGCGCGGCCACGTCGGTGGAGGTGAGCGGCTTGGCGTTGCCGTCACCGTCGCCGTACGTCATGCAGAAGCAGGAGTCCTGCCAGAACGCGTTCACGTAGTTGTTGCCGTAGTGGACCCGGCTGTACGGGGCCACGCCGTCGTTGCGCAGGCCGTTGCGGCCGTGCACGTTCTTGAAGTAGTCCCACGTGACCGCGGCGCCGTAGTGGGCGTCCGCGCCGGCCGTCTCCAGGTTGGACGGCTGGTTGTTGCCCCAGATGTCGTCCGGGCCGGAGAAGAGCGTGCCGGTGCCGGACGAACCGCGATTGAGGTTGTACGTCTTGTGGTTGCCGCGGGCCGCGTCGGTCAGGTTCCAGGTGCTGCCCGACTGGGTGGTCCCGAGGGTCACCTGGCCGCTGTACATCGTGTTGCCGGTGCCGGTCTCGACGGCCTGCCACTCGGTGATCTTGGCGCCGGTCCTGGCGTCGGTCACCACATGCAGCTCGTTCGGCGTGCCGTCGTGCTGGAGACCGCCGACGACCGTCTCGAACGCGAGCCTCGGAGCGCCCTCGGCCGCCCAGATCACCTTGCGGGCGTTCTTGGAGGGCTTGGCCTCCTTCGAGCCCTCGGCGCCGGCGGCGGAGACCGCCTGGCTCTCGGCGGCGGCCGGGGTGACCGAGGCCTCGGTCGTCGCGACCTTGATCTCGTGGTGGGTCGCCTTCGTCACACTCTTGGTGACGCCGTTCTTGGCGTGGACGGTCAGGTCGCCGCCGAGTACGGGCAGACCGTCGTAGGTCCGCTCGTACGTGGTGTGCGTGGTGCCGTCCGCATCCTGGACGACATCGCGGACGACGAGCTTCTCGCCACTTCCGAGGCCGAGCGCCTTGGCCGCCTGCGCGGTGGTCGAGTTGGCTTCGGCGAGGAGCGTCGCACGCTCCGATGCGCTGAGTACGCGGTTGGCCGAGCCCGGGTTGGACTGGGCGGCCTTGGGTGCCTGTGACGCGGTGGCGTCGGCGGTGGCGGTTCCGGTCTGTATACCTACGGCGAGCAGGGCTGCCGCGGCAACGAGCGCGCCCGCCGCGGTGGCACGCCTCTGGGGGGTGGACCTCAACGCAGACTCCTTCTGCAAGGGGGGTTCCGGACGGCTGGGTGGGCCTCCGGGCAGAGCAGGTGCGGTGCGATGAACGGTCGAAGATTGCCACTTGGCGCGTCGGATGTCAGGGCCGCGTCAAAAGGTTGGCCGGAAACGGTTCGTTGTTCGAAGATACGTATCCGGTATCCGGAGCATTCACCTTCGCGTGCGCGCAGGGCGTCCGGGATGTGGAACGCCAGCTACCGGTTGCTAACACTTGCGCAACAAGAGGCTGGGTTGACCGAAACGGCATTTACCGTACGGGTGTTTGTCGTACTGTTTGCCGGTGCGGCAGATGTTCATCGCCAGGGGAAGCCATGGACACTTGCCACTGTCATAGACCACGTGCCAGGGGGGCCCATGAGGCATGTTCATTTTCCTGCGCAAAGAGTGGCCAGGGCGGCCCATGAGTCCCTGGCGCCCGTGCGGCGCCTCGGTGACAAGGCCCGTTGGTACCGTCCGGCCGCGATAGTCGCCGACTTCTTCGGCGCTGCCGTCCCCGTGGGGCTCGTCTTCGACGCGGCCCAGCAGGTCCGGCCCGTCTACTGCGCCCTGGCCGCGGCCGTGGCGTGGACCGGCATCCAGGCGCTGCGCCGCCGGTACGCCACCCGGGCGCTCGGAGAGTCCCGCGGTGTGCTCCCGGTCCTCCACGACTGGCTGATTCTGATCGGCGTGCTGGCCGTGGCACGTGTGGTGACCGAGGAGGACACGCCCCGGCTGTCCGCCCTCGGGGCCCTGCTGCCCGCCCTGCTGATCACCGTCGCCTGCCACAAACTGACCTACCGTCACCTCTCGGCGGCCCGCCGCGAGGCCCAGGCCGTGAGCCGCGTGCTGGTGATAGGGGAGCCCGACGCGGCCGAGGACGTCATCGCGCACCTCGCCGCCCGCACCGACCACCCGTACGTCGTCGTCGGCGTCGTCCCGGTCGGCACCGGACGGCTCGCCAGCGGCGTCCCCGTGGCGGCCCGGCTCGACGCCGACGCGCCCGAGGCCCCCGGAGTCGACTCCGCGCACGTGCTCGGCGCGGTCCTCAGCCACCACGCCGACCTGGTGCTGGTCGCCCCCGGCGTGCGGATCACGGGGGAGCGGCTGCGCCGCGTCGCCTGGGCCCTGCACGACGCGGGCCTGGAGCTGGCCGTCTTCCCCGGGCTGGTGGAGGTCTCGGTCAAGCGGCTGGAGACCCTCTCCGCGGGCGGACTCGCCGTGCTGCGCGTCGCGCCGCCGGTCGGCCGCGGTGTGCAGACCCTGCTCAAGTCGGCCCTCGACCGGGTGGGCGCCGCGGCCGGCCTGCTGCTGCTCTCCCCGTTCCTCCTCGGGATCGTCCTCGCGATCCGCTTCGGCTCGCGAGGTCCGGCCTTCTACCGCCAGCGGCGCATCGGCCGCGACGGGGTCCCCTTCGTCATGTGGAAGTTCCGCACGATGGTGGTGGACGCCGACGCGCGCAAGGCCGAACTGGCCGGGGCCAACGAGAACGACGGCCTGATGTTCAAGATGCGCCGCGACCCCCGGGTCACCCGGGTGGGCCGGCTCCTGCGCCGCACGTCCCTGGACGAGCTGCCGCAGCTCGTCAACGTACTCCTCGGCGACATGTCGCTGGTGGGCCCGCGCCCGCCGCTGCCGGAAGAGGTGGCCCAGTACGACGAGGTCGAGCTGCGCCGGCTGACCGTGCGGCCCGGGATGACGGGGCTCTGGCAGATCAGCGGCAGGTCGGACCTGTCCTGGGACGAGACGATCCAGCTGGACCTGCAGTACGTCGACAACTGGTCCTTCACCAGTGACGTCGACGTGATGGGCCGTACGCTCCGCGCCGTCGTCGACGGTCGCGGAGCCTACTGAGGGGCCGAGGCCGCCTGTGCGATCAGCTCTGCTCGCGCCACCACTTGTACGTGGAGGCGATGCCGTCCCGCAGCGGGATGCCGGGCTTCCAGCCGAGCGAGGTCAGGCGGCCGACGTCCAGCAGCTTGCGCGGCGTTCCGTCCGGCTTGGAGGTGTCCCAGGCGAGCCGGCCCCGGAAGCCGGTCACTTCGGCGACCGTCTCGGCCAGCTCGCGGATGGTCAGGTCCTCACCGCAGCCGATGTTGACGGGCTCGTCGCCGTCGTAGCTCTCCAGCAGGACGGCGCAGGCCGCGGCCAGGTCGTCCACGTGCAGGAACTCCCGCCGCGGGGTACCGGAGCCCCACAGGGTGACCTCCTCGCGGCCCTCGGCTGCGGCCTCGTGGAAGCGCCGGATCAGGGCGGGCAGGACGTGCGAGGTCTCCAGGTCGAAGTTGTCGCCGGGCCCGTAGAGGTTCGTCGGCATGGCCGAGATGTACGAGGCCCCGTACTGCTTGCGGTACGACTGGACCTGGACGATGCCGGCGATCTTCGCGAGGGCGTAGGCCTCGTTGGTCGGCTCCAGCGGGCCGGTCAGCAGGGCGTCCTCGTGGATCGGCTGCGGCGCCAGCTTCGGGTAGATGCAGGACGACCCGAGGAACAGCAGCCGGCCCACGCCGGCGGCGTGGGCGCCGCCGATCACGCTGAGCTGGATCTGCAGGTTCTCCTCGAGGAACTGCACCGGGTACGTGCTGTTGGCCATGATCCCGCCGACCTTGGCGGCGGCCAGCACGACGGCGTCCGGGCGGACGTCCTTCAGGTACGCCCCGGTGGCGGCGGCGTCGCGCAGGTCGAGGTCGGCACGGCCCCGGGTGAGCACCTCGTGGCCGTCGGCGGTGAGCCGGCGGGCGACCGCGGACCCCACGAGGCCGCGGTGGCCCGCGACGAAGACGCGGGCGTTCGGGGGCAGGAGCGGCAGCGAACTTGTCATACCGCCGATGATGCCAGTCCGCTCCCGCGGGGATCGCAGTGGTCCACGGCCGGGGCGCGGGCCCCCGGACCGCCCGGCCCCGGACGGCCGCCCGGCGCCGTCCGGAACCGGGGCCGGGCCGGACCGCGTCCGCTCCGGGCAGGGGTGTCCGCCCCGCCGGGGCGGTCCGGGAGCGGCCGTGTACGGTAACGCAATCCGGCCCCCGGGCCGCGGCCGGGCCGCCCGGTGCGACGCCACACGGCCCGCTCCGCACCCACACCGAGGCAACGCCTCACCACGACACACAGCAACCACCAGCAAGGGGACCCCATGGGCAAGACCGCACTGATCACCGGAGTCACCGGACAGGACGGCTCGTACCTCGCCGAGCTCCTGCTCTCCAAGGGCTACACGGTGCACGGTCTCGTGCGGCGGTCCTCCAGCTTCAACACGGAGCGGGTCGACCACATCTACCAGGACCCGCAGACGGCCAACCGGTCCTTCGTCCTGCACCACGCAGACCTCTCCGACGGCGTCGCCCTGGTGAACCTGCTCCGCGACATACGCCCCGACGAGGTCTACAACCTCGGCGCGCAGTCCCACGTCCGCGTCTCCTTCGACGCCCCGCTCTACACGGGCGACGTGACGGGCCTCGGCGCGCTGCGGCTCCTGGAGGCCATCCGGGCCAGCGGCGTCGACACCCGCATCTACCAGGCCTCGTCCTCCGAGATGTTCGGGTCCACCCCGCCGCCGCAGAACGAGCAGACCCCGTTCCACCCGCGCAGCCCGTACGGCGCCGCGAAGGTCTTCGCGTACTGGACCACGGTGAACTACCGCGAGGCGTACGACATGTTCGCCGTCAACGGGATCCTCTTCAACCACGAGTCCCCGCGCCGCGGTGAGACCTTCGTGACCCGCAAGATCACCCGCGCGGTCGCCCGCATCAAGGCCGGCCTGCAGGACCACCTCTACCTCGGCAACCTCGACGCGGTGCGCGACTGGGGCTACGCCCCCGAGTACGTGGACGCCATGTGGCGGATGCTCCAGCAGGACGAGCCCACCGACTACGTCGTCGCCACCGGTGTGGCCGCGACCGTCCGCGAGTTCGTCGAGTCGTCCTTCTCGCACGCCGGTCTCGACTGGAGCGAGCACGTGCGGTACGACGCCAAGTACGAGCGCCCCAGCGAGGTCGACGCCCTCATCGGCGACGCCTCCAAGGCCCATGACCTGCTCGGCTGGAAGCCGTCGGTCCTGGTGGCCGAATTGGCGCAGATCATGGTCGACGCCGACATCCGCCAGGTTGAGGACCAACTGGCGGGCGTGACGGTCCGTATCGATCGCTGAGGGCTTATATTTCCCCTACGATTTGCCGTGTTCCGGTCATGCAGGCGGTTCTGCGCCAGCATGACCGGGGCAAACGTGCCGTATGTCCCTAGTGCGCCCTCCAAGCTGAACCTTTGATTCCAAGTTGGTATGCAATGGGTCAAGGGAGGTGACCAGGCCCTCGCGTGAGCCCTAGTCTGCGCCAGATACATATGGCTGTTCGGATAGTTCCAGCCATCAAACCGGGCGATTGCCCTGGGGGGCTCATGCGTAGATCCAGAGGGCTGACTGCCGCCCTCGTATTGTCACTGGCCGGTGCGGGCACCGGGATAGGCCTGGTGCTGATGCCCCAGGCGTCCGCCATCACGGCGCCGGTGGCATTCACCGCCGACGAGCTGCCGACCTGGCAGCCCGACGGCATCGTCTGGGCGATGGCCCAGGCCGAAGGCACTGTCTTCGCCGGCGGAACCTTCTCCGCCGTCCGTCCGCCCGAGGGCGTGGCGGGTGCCGAGCGGGAGGCCGTGAACTTCGTCGCGCTCGACGCCGCGACGGGCAACCCCACCTCCTGCAAGCTGGCCTTCACCATCGGCGACGGCACCGCGACGGTGCGCACGCTGGTCGTCTCGAAGGACAAGAAGACCCTCTACGCGGGCGGCTACTTCGGAGCCGTCAACGGCACCCCGGTCTCCAGCCTCGCGGCCATCGACATCGCGACCTGCACCCCCAAGGCAGCGTTCCACCCGGGCTTCCCCGCCACCGTGCGCGGACTCGCGGTCACGGACGACACCCTGTACGCGGCGGGCGACTTCACCACCGTCGAGGGCCAGACCCGCGAGCGGTTCGCCGCCGTGGACGCGTCCACCGGTGCGCTCAAGCCCTTCGTCGCCAACGTCGACGAGCCGGGCCGGGCGGTAGAGGTCACCCCCGACGGCAAGAACGTGCTGCTCGGCGGCGACTTCTTCACGGTCAACAACGCCAACAGCCACGCGCTGGCCGTTGTGGACGCCACCTCCGGCGCCGTGAAGAAGACCTACACCAACATCCCGTCGAACTCGGTCGTCAAGGACATCTCCACCGACGACACCGGCTTCTACGCGGGCAACGAGGGCTCCGGCGGCGGTGTCTTCGACGGCCGCATCGGCCTGCGCCTGAGCGACTTCACCGAGAAGTGGCGCGACCGCTGCCTCGGCGCCACGCAGTTCGTCCTGCCGTACGAGGGCGTCCTCTACAGCTCCTCGCACGCGCACGACTGCTCCACCGAGCAGGAGTTCCCCGACGGCAAGCGGCACTTCCTGCTGGCGCAGCCGACCAACCACGAAGGTGCCGCCCCCGCGCCGGTGGACGGCTTCGTGCGCGGTCCGGCCAAGCTCGGCTGGCACCCCACGGCCAACGACGGTCTCGGCGAGGGCATCGGCCCGCGCGTGATGGCCGTGGCCGAGAAGAACGACGTGAAGTACATGTGGGTCGGCGGTGAGTTCACCCTCATCAACGGCAAGGCCCAGCAGGGTCTGACCCGCTTCGCCTCCACCGGCGACGTCGGCGCCCCGACCACCCCGGTGGCCAGCGCCTCCAGCGTCAAGCCGGGCGAGGCCCAGGTCCGCTGGCGCACCAGCTACGACGCGGACGACAGCAAGCTGACGTACCGCATCTACCGCAACGGCTCGGCCACCCCGGCCGCCACCGTCACCGCCAGCTCGCTGGAGTGGGAGCGCCCGCAGGCCTCCTGGAACGACACCACGGTCAAGGCCGGCCAGTCGTACACCTACCGGGTGACGGCGACCGACGCCGCGGGCAACACCAGCGCCCTGTCGGCCACCACCTCGGTGACCGTCCCGACCTCGGTCCAGTCCTACCCGAACCAGGTCCGCACCGACGGCGCCGACCTGTACTGGCGCTACGACGACTCGGTCAGCCCCTACGTCGCCGACACCTCGGTGTCCGGCAACCGCAGCGGCGTCCAGTTCAACGCCCCCGCCCTGAAGCAGTCGCCCGGCGCCGTCCCCGGCAGCACGGCGATGGGCTTCAACGGGACCAGCCAGCTGGTGCACAGCGACCGCCGTCAGTCGGTCGGCAACACGTTCACCATCGAGACCTGGTTCAAGACCAACACCACGCGCGGCGGCAAGCTGATCGGCTTCGGCAACAACACCACGCGCAGCAGCGGGTCGCACGACCGCCACATCTACATGACGAACACCGGTCGCCTGGTGTTCGGCGTCTACAACGGCTCGGCCCGGACGGTCTCCACCGGCCTGTTCGAGACGTACAACGACAACAAGTGGCACCACGTGGTCGGCACCCAGGGCCCCGGCGGCATCACGCTGTACGTCGACGGCCAGAACAAGGGCTCGCTGAACGCCACCAGCAACAGCACCTACGCGGGCTACTGGCACGCCGGCGGTGACAACCTCTCCGGTTGGCCGACCCGTCCGACGAGCAACTTCTTCGCGGGTCAGCTCGACGAGACCGCCGTGTACCCGACGACGCTCACCCAGGCCCAGGTCAAGAACCACTTCGACCTGGCCAAGGCTCCCACCGACACGGTCTCCACGGTCAAGACGACCGAGGACACCTACATCAACCAGGGCGCCCCGAGCACCGCCTACGGCACCGCCACCTCGCTCGCCGTGCGCGGCAGCGGCTCGCTGTACCAGGCGTACATGCGCTTCGACGTCCCGGCCGCCCCGGCGGGCCAGGTCCTGAAGTCCGCCTCGCTGCAGTTCAAGACCAGCACCCAGGCGAGCGCCGGCACCGTCGACACCGTCTCCGTGGTCCCGGTCACCGGTACCTGGAGCGGCGCGAGCACGTCGTTCAACACCAAGCCGGCCCTCGGCGCCACCCCGCTCGGCAGCATCGCGGGCGTGCCGGACGGTTCGGCCGTGCACAACGTCGAGCTGGACACCGCCGCGGTCACCGCGGTGCTGGGCAGCAGCTACAGCCTGGGCCTGACGAGCAACGGGACCGACCCGCTGTGGCTCTGGGCCTCGGAGTCCACGGCCGCGGAGGGCACTCCGCAGCTGGTCCTCACCTTCGGCGCGAAGTAGTAGTACCGAAGCAACCGCCTGACGGAATGCGGGGCCCGGCTGCGTGGCCGGGCCCCGCATTCCTGCGTACACCCCCTTGAGTACGGGAGCCACCCGATGTACCGACGCTCCGCAGCGGCCGCTGTCCTGCTCGCTGCCGCACTGACGCTGACCGCCTGCAGTTCGGGCGGGGACGACTCCGACGCCCAGGCGAAGGCGAAGCCCCCGGCCTCGTCGGCGGCCCCCGACCCGGCGGACACCCCGGACCCGGCGGCGTCGCCCGCCGCCGACGCGAAGCCGACCGGCCCGGTCCTCCCCGACGCCAAGCTCACCCCGAAGACGGGCAGCTTCACGGCGGAGGAGAAGAAGTACCTGAGCGGGCGCGTCCCGGAGAAGATGGACCCGGCGGCCGTCCTGCAGACCGGCCAGGAGGCCTGTCAGCGGGTGGCCCGCACGGCCAAGCGCGACAAGGACGCGGCGACCGGCGCCATCATCACCGGGGAGATCCCGGGCGCCAAGGACGCGATCACGCACCTGTGCCCGGACCAGAAGCCGATCCTCGCCGCGGCGGAGAAGGGCTTCCCCGAGGGATCCCGCAAGTCTCCCGCCGCGGGCAGCTACCGGGCGCTGACCCAGGCCACGAACTGCACCTGGGAGGCCAAGGGCAAGGACGGCTCCGTCCTCGCCTCGGGCCCCGAGACGCCGCCCAAGGCCGGTGACAAGATCACGGCCACGATCCCGTCGGGCGCCGCGGAGTTCAACTCCTCCGGCTGCTACGCCTGGATCCCCGCGTAACACCACAGCAGTCGCGAAAACGCCCTCCGGGGCCGGTACTTCCGGCCGGAGGGCGTTTTCGTGCCCGATACCCGGGTACCCGCGCCGTCACAGTCACCCGACGGAAGGCGGACCCATGGGCATCGGCGGATGCATAGGCCTGATCGTGGTGGGCGCCATCCTCACCTTCGCCAGCGACTGGGAGATGGAGAGCGTCAACCTCGACCTGGTCGGTCTGATCATGATGGCGGTGGGCGGGATCGGCCTCGCCGTGTACACCAGCATCTACAAGCGGCGCCGGACCGCGGGCGCGATCCCGGTGGTGGAGGAACACCGCCGGGACGTCATCTGACCCGGCGGCCCCGCCTCACCGGCGCAGCGCGGCCCCGTACACCGGCAGCAGCGTGTCGATGACGGCGTCCATGGAGAAGGACCCGTCGGCCAGCTTGCGGGCGGCGAGGGAGGCCTCGCCGCCCGCTCGGGGGTCCAGCAGTTCCAGGACCGCCGCGGCCACACCCGCCGGACCGGGGTCGACCGCGCGGCCCGCCCCCGCCGCCGCGATGTCGCGCGCCAGCCCGTTGGAGTGCGTCACGACCGGGGGGACACCCACCGCGAGGGCCTCCAGAACGGACATCGGGAACGGCTCGTCCACCGAGGGCAGGACGTAGACGTGGGCCCGGCGCAGTTCCGCCAGGACCTGCTCGCTGGACAGCGCTCCGGGGACGGTGAACCGGTCCGTCAGGCCCAGCGCCCCGATCCGGGCGCGTACGGCCGCCAGTTCGCCCTCGTCCGGGCCCGCGACCACGAAGTGCGCGTCCGGGTGCTCGGCGAGGACCGCCGGGGCCGCGTCCACGAAGTCCACCGGCCGCTTACGGGCCTGCAGGCGCGCGGAGTACAGGATGCGCGGCGGTCCCTCCGGGGCGGGCCGCTCCTCCTGCGCCGGGGTCCCGTTGATCAGCCGGACCGTGTTCGCCAGCGGTGCGCCGACCACCGCGTCCAGGCCCTCCCGCTCGTGCGGGGTCAGGTACAGCACCGCGTCCGCGCCGCGCAGCAGCCGGCGCACCGCCACCGCGTCCAGCACCTTCGCCAGGAGCTTCCCGCTCGGGTCCACCATGCCGTGGGTCTGGAGCACCAGCGGCTTGCCCGCGCGCAGCGCCGCCAGCGCCACCGGCAGGGTCACCAGGTCGCGCGCCAGGTGGACGTGCACCACGTCGGCGTCCCGCACCAGGCGCCCGGCCGAGGCCAGCAGCGCCGGCGAGGTCATCCCGCTGAAGCCGAGGGGGAGCAGCCGGCGGGCCGGGAACAGCTTCGCCGGCACGCCCTCCACGGAGGTGGGCCACTCCTCGAAGCCCTCGCCCAGCGCGAGCAGCCGGGCCTCGTGGCCGCGGGCCCGCAGCCCCTTCGCCAGGTTCAGCGCGACCCGCACCGGCCCGCCGAAGGCGTGCGAGGGGGAGTGCAGGGTGACGGCGTGCAGGACTCTCATCGCGGCACTCACTTGGGCTCCTCCACCGGGCGGCGCCGCCCGTCCTGGGTCTGCAGGGTCAGTTCCGGCAGGTCCTTGTGCACGACGGCCCCGGCGCCCGCGACGGCGCACCGGCCGACGGTCACCCCGGCCAGCACGGTCGCCCGTACCGCCACCCAGGCGCCGTCCTCGACGGTGATCGGCGCGTTGCGGTAGCGGAAGTCGGCGGCCCGGTGGTCGTGCGAGCCGGTGCACAGCATCGCCTCCTGCGAGAGGCACACGTGCGAACCGATGGTCACCGGCTCCAGGTTCAGCACCCAGACGCCCTCGCCGATCCAGGCGTGGTCGCCGACGGTGAGCTTCCACGGCCACAGCACGCGGACCTTGTGCCGGATCAGCACGCCCTCGCCGATCTTCGCCCCGAAGGCCCGCAGCAGCGCCACCCGCAGCCGGGCCGGACAGAACCAGGCCATGAAGACCGTGTTCATCACGGCGAACCAGAGCGCCTGCGTCAGCAGTCCGCGCCCCTTGTCGTACCCGGCCAGCGTGAAGGAAGGAAGATCACGCAACAGAAGCCCCCATCGTGCTCTCGGCCACGGCCTCCCCGGGCGCGGCCCGCTCAGACTAGACTGCGCGCGGACCAGGCACATCGGGTGGGGGCGGCAGTGACGACGGACATACGCAAGCCCTCCGCAGCGCCCGCCAAGCCGGTCGTCCCGTCCCCCTTCGAGGACGAGAGCATGTGGGGCCGGGAAACCCTCCCGCGGACCCTGCTCTCGCGGGCGCTGTCCGTACCGCTCGCGCTCGGATTCACCGTCTTCCTCCCGCTGTTCGTCGCCGTCCAGACGGGCGCCGGCGCGCGCGACGCGGCCTTCTGGCTCCAGCTGCTGCTCACCATGTACGCGGGTGCCCGGCTCTCCGCGATGGTGCTCACCAGCCGCCGCAAACTGCTCCAGGGCTCCTTCTGGCTCTTCGTCTACATGGCCATGGGCGTGGCCCCGCTCGCGCAGGCCGTCCTCGGCCAGGTCCCGACGCCGGTCGTCGGCCCGCGCTCGGACCTCACCGTCGCCATCGGGCTGGTGCTGCTGGGCTGCACCGCCTTCGACGTCGGCGTGCTGCTGGCCCGCCACCGGCCGGCCGGGCGCGCGGGCGGCTCCCAGAAGGAGTCGAGGCCCGTCATGGCGCACCGGCGCCGGCTCCAGCTCCTGACGGTCCTGTCGTTCCTGTGCAGCGCCGTCTTCATCATGAAGCTGGGCGGTCCGGCGGTCTTCTTCTCCAGCCGCCAGGAGATCATCGCCGGCATCGAGGAGGCGGGCGTCTCCAACGGCGACGGCCAGGCCGGCCAGGCCCTGCTGCGCGGCTTCGGCACGGTGCCGGCCCTGCTCGCCCTGCTCCTGTACACGCGCTGGCTGATCACCTCGAAGTTCGCCCGCCGCAAGGTGTCGATCATCGTCACGTGGGCGGCGCTCGCCGGCCTCAACCTGATCGTCAACAACCCCATCTCGAACCCGCGCTACTGGTTCCTGACGGTCATGTTCGCCCTGCTCTTCACCGTCTTCCCGGTGAGCGCGGCGATGTACCGCGTGGCGCTGTCGATGGCAGTGGTCGTCGCCCTCCTGATCTTCCCGTTCGCGGACCGCTTCCGGTACGACGAGAAGAACTACCGGCCGGTCGAGACCACGTCCTTCCTGGAGCCGATGGCCCTCAAGGACTACGACCAGATCGGCATGTTCGCGAACACCATCACCTTCTCGGAGTCGGGCCCCGGGCACTTCTACGGCCGCCAGCTGGCCGGGTCGATCTTCTTCGCGGTGCCCCGCTCGGTCTGGGAGGGCAAACCGCGGGACACGGGCGTGATGGTCGGCCAGTGGATGGGCACGGTCAACACCAACCTCTCCTCCCCGATCTGGGCGGAGCTCTGGCTCGACTTCGGGCCGCTGGGGATGGGCGCGGGCCTGCTGGGCATGGGCTACGCCTCGGCCCGCATCGACCGGCGCTATGCGAAGCGAGCCACGCGGAGGGCGCCGCCGGGCAGCCTGATCTCGGTGGTCGTCCCGCTGGTCGCGGGCTACTCCTTCATCCTGCTGCGCGGACCGCTGCTGCAGGCGTCGGGACGCGTCGCGATCGCGGCCCTCTGCCTGGCGCTGGTCGCGACCTACCGCACGGACAAGTCCACCACCCTCCGCTGACGCGGCCCTTGCCGGGGCTCCGCCCCAGACCACGCGCCTCAATCGCCGGCGGGGCTGGGTATTTCAGCCTCGCCGGCGATTGAGGCGCGGGGTCTGGGCAGCGCCCGGGAAACGGAGAAAGGGCGGGGCGGGGAGAAGGCCCCGCGCAGCGGATCAGGCCGCGGAGGCCGGCAGGGGCTCGCTGTCCTGCCGGGCACCGGCAACCGGCAGCCGGGCCACGCGCCACCAGGCGGCCAGGGCCTTCAGGGCCGAGCCGGCCGCCAAGGCCCAGGCGGCGCCCGCCACGCCCCACACCGCGTAGCCGCCGAGCAGCAGTCCCACGGACAGCAGTGAGAAGACCACCTGCAGGGACAGCGTGGCCTTCGGGGCGAGGACCCGCAGGGTCAGCAGCGCGCAGGTGCCGAGGCCCATCACGGCGTACTGCGCACCCGTGGCCGGCAGCAGCGCGGACGCCGCCTCCCAGGTGTCGCCCAGGAGTTCCCGGCCCAGCCGGTCCGGCAGCAGGTACAGGGCGGTCGCCCAGCCCGCGCCGACCGCGGCCAGCACCAGGCCCAGCGCGGCCGTGGCCCGTACGGTGGCGCGCTTGCCGCCGAGGCGGCCGAGCATCGGCGGCCCGAAGGCGTTCGCCGAGTTGAACAGCACGTTCAGCGGCCCGAAGAGGGTGGTCGCACCCCGCAGCGCACCGACGGCCAGCGGTGTCGCGAAGACGCCGAGACCCAGTACGGCGAGCTGGCTGGAGCCGTTGCCCACCGCGAACTCGACCACGAAGCGCTGCCCCAGGTGCCCCCGCCGCAGGTACGGCCGCAGGTCCGCGCGGGAGCCGCGTACGTACGGCCGCAGCAGCCACAGGCCCACCGCCAGTGCGGGCAGTGCGGACAGGCCCCACACCAGCACCAGCCGCCCCGCCGAGGCCCCTTCGGGCTGCACGGCCAGCGCGGCGACCACGCACACCAGCCGCAGCGCGTCCGCGGCCAGGGCGCGCTCGGGGGCGCGCAGCGCGGAGAAGCAGTAGCGCAGCCCGTCCTGGAGGAGCACCAGCGGCAGGACGAGGCCCAGCGCGAGGAAGGCCCGTCCGGTGGCCCCGGGCAGGGCGAGGCCCACCACCGCGAGCAGGACGCCCGCGGCGGCCGACGCGGCCCCGGTGAAGCCGGCGGCCGACCGGCAGGCGGCGCCGAGCCCTTCGCCCTTCTGCAGGACGAGGCTCTGGCCGACGTAGGCCATGTTCAGCCCGAGGAGCACGCTGAAGGCCACGTAGACCATCGAGAAGTCGGCGAAGGCGGAGGCCGACGACAGCCGGGCGGCCAGCACCAGCACCAGGATGTTGGTGGCGCTGGAGGCCGCCTGGTCCAGGACCGAGGCGACGGCGGCGAGGCCGCGTCGGCTCATCTGCGGCCCATGCGCACGGTGCGCAGCGCGACGGTGTCGGTGCCGTCACCGGGGATGTGCTGCTCGGGCTCCGCCACCTCGTACGGGATCGGCTGGGGCTGCGGTGCGGCCTTGCCCGACTTCGCGGGGGCCGCCGGGGCTGCGGCGGGCGTCCCGCCCTTGCTGCCCTTGCCCTTGCCGCGCTTCTCGCCGGGCAGCGGTGCGTGGAGCACCGCGCCGAGCACCGTGCCGCCGGCGCCGCTGATGAGTTCGCGGATCCGGATGAGGTCGGTGCGGTGGATGGCGCGCGGGTCGCAGACGACCAGGACGCCGTCGACGCGGTCGACGAGGGCGAGGGCGTCGGCGTAGGAGAGCACGGGCGGTGCCAGCACGACGACGGTGGAGTTGGGGGCGTCGGCCTCGGAGATCAGCCGGGTGGCGCGGGCGGAGGTCAGCGCGCGCGGGACGTTGCGCGCCCGGTCGCCGGGGATGAGGTCGAAGGAGCCGGACTCCCCGGCGTCCACGACGAGCTGGCGGCCGTCGGGCCACTCGGAGTCGGCGTGGCGCCCGGGCGCGGGCGAGCCTCCCTGGCCCTGGCTCCAGCGGGGCCGGCCGCCCGCGTCGGTCGGCAGCTGGCTGGCCAGCACCGGGGTGCGCAGGTCGGCCTCGATGAGCAGGACGTCCTTGCCGGTCTCCGCGAAGGAGGCGGCCATGTTCACGGCCACCGCGGCCGCGGTCTCGCTGCTGCCGCGCGGCGCGACGACGAGGAGCCGGCGCCGGTCGGCGAAGCGGGAGTCGTAGGCGAGGCGGAAGGCGACCGAGCGGTACTCCTCGGCGAGCCGGGGGTCGGCCTCGCCGGCGGCCAGCAGCGGTCCGCCGCCCGTCCGGTCCCGCGGCAGGTAGCCCAGGACGGGGGCGCGCAGGGCGCGGGCCACGTCGCCCTCGGAGCGCGGCGCCGGGTCGAAGACCAGCCGGACCCAGGCGGCCAGCAGGCCGAGCGCGAGGCCGACGGCCGCGCCGAGTGCGAGGGACATGAGGATGCCGGGGCCGTCGGTCGCGGTGGGCGCGGTCGCGGCGCTGGTGACCCGTCCCGGGGTCATGTCCAGGGCCTCAAGCTTGGTGATCTTGGTGTTGTAGCTGCCGACCTCGCTCTGCAGGTCGGTCTTGGCGGAGCTGGCCGCGTCGCGTCCGGCGCCGGCGGGCATCCGGGCGATCTCCTTGGACGTCTCGTCGAGCTGCTTGGCGATCGGGTCGCGCTGCTCCTTGTAGCCCTTGACCATCTTGTCGCGGGTGGCGTCGAGGGACTCCTGCCGCTTGAGCAGGTAGGCCTCGGTCATCGCGTTGGCGCGCTTGGCGGCCTCCTTGGGGGAGTCCGCGGTGTAGGTGAAGCGCAGCACCATGGTCTGCGGCGGGTTGGTCACCTGGAGGCCGGCGCGCAGGGCGGCGAAGTCCTTGGCGGACACCCCGAGCTTCTTCGCCGCCTCGTTGGCGATGGAGGAGCTGAGCGCGACCTGGCGCTCGGAGCCGATGTTGATCGCCTTGTCGGGGGCGAGGCTCGGGTTGAACGGGTCGTCGGTGGGCGCGCGCAGCACCACGTCGGCGGTGGCGACGTAGGTGTCGGCGGTGGATATGCCGAGGTAGACGCCGCCCAGCAGGCCGACGGCGATGCCCGCGCCGATCAGCCTGCGGTAGCGCAGGAGCTGCCGGAACTGGTCCCTGAGGAGGTCGGGTTCGTCGTCGGCCGGTGCCGCTGCCGGGCGGTTCGTCTCGATCACGGCCGGGTTCCCCCAAGTGCTTCGTCTATCAGTGCGTCGATGCGGGCCAGGCCCGCTTCACGGCTCAGGTGGGCCGCCACGTGGCGGGGCCCGGCCGCTCCCAGTGCGTCCGCGCCCTCGGGGTCCTCCGCGAGGGCCCGTACGGCCTTCAGCAGGGCCTCGGGGTCCTCCGGCGGTACGAGCACCCCTGCGCCCGAGCGCTCCACCTCCTGGGCGGTCCCGCCCTCCGCCGCCACGGAGGCGACGACGGGCCGGCCGGTCTGGAAGTAGGAGGTGAGCTTCGACGGGACGCTCATGTCCAGCACGGCGGCGTGCTGTGTGACCGCGAGAACGTCCGCCGCCGCGAGGATATCCGGGAACTCGCCGTCAGCGGCAGGGGGGATGATGTCCAGATTCGGCACGTCCGCGGAGAGGTCCGCGAGCGCGGACCGCTGACTGCCGTCGCCCATCAGGACGAAACGGACCTTCGGGTCCAGGCGGGCGGCGCCCACGAGGACTTCGAGCCCCTGCTTGAGGCCCATGTTCCCGGAGTGCAGGACGACGGTCTCGCCGGGGCTCCAGCCCAGGTGGCGACGGGTCTCGCCGCGCGGCTTGGTGGGCTTGGGCACGTGGGACCAGTTGGGGACGAGGCGGATCCGGCCGGGGTCCACGCCCATGCCGACGACCCGCTCCACGAAGGTCTCGTGGATGACGCCGACGAGGGTGGCCCGCTTGAGGGCGTACGCCTCGGCGCGGCCGGCGATCGCGGCCGCCTTGTCGCCGCCGCTGATCCCGCTCTGCGCCGCGGCGGCGCCCATCAGGTCCTGGACGACCGGGACGTAGGGGACCTTCCAGCGGGCCGCGAGCCGGGCGGCGAGCACGCCGCCGGCCAGGCTGGGCATCTGGGCGAGGACCGCGTCCGGCCTGGGCATCCGCGGCGGGGCCACGGCGCCGTGGAGCAGAATCGATCCTTCGAACAGGGCCCGCTTCACGGCGGTCTGGCGGGGCGGCACGGTGTGCGCGCGCCGGTGCACGGTGACCCCCGCGCGCTGTTCCGTGCGCTGGAGCGCCCCCTTGTACTCCGGCTCGAGCGACCACGCGGGATAGTGCGGCATGCCGGCGAGGACGTGCGTCTCGTGGCCGAGATCCGCCCAGTGCTCCGCGATCTGCGTCGCGTACGGGCCGATACCCGCGTGCTCCGGAGCGTAATTGGTGGAAACCAGCAGCATGCGCCGCTGACCGGATCTCGACACCGTGCGTCCCCTCTTCCCCTGGATGATGCGCACGTCACCCTATTCGTTCACCCGCGTGCTGCGGAACGTGCACGCTATTGTCTGCTAATCCGCTGCACCGGGGGGTGTGGCCGCTGGGGATGAAGAGATGACGGAGCGGCACATGTCCGACATTGGAGCGCCTGCGCGCCGACCGTATCGAGTCGGTTACGCGCCGGGTGCCTACGATCTATTTCATATCGGACATTTGAATATTCTTCGGCATGCCCGGAGCCAGTGCGACTACCTGGTCGCCGGAGTGGTCTCCGACGAGATGGCCGAACTCGCCAAGGGTCGCCGCCCGATGATCCCGCTCGTCGAGCGCCTGGAGATCGTGCGCAGCGTCAAGTACGTCGACGCCGCCTTCGTCGAGACGGTCCCGGACAAGGTGGAGACCTGGAAGCAGGTCCGCTTCGACGTGATCTTCAAGGGCGACGACTGGCGGGGCACTGCCAAGGGCGACAAGCTGGAGAAGGACTTCGCCGCCCACGGCGTCGACGTCGTCTACTTCCCCTACACCGTCCACACCTCCAGCACCCAGCTGCGCCGGGCGCTGGACGCGCTCGCGGAACCGGCCGCCGCGCCGGGGCAGGTCACCGGCGAACGGCGCTGAGCTCCCGGAACCACTTGGCGAGGAAGGCCAGCAGGAACAGCGCGGCCACCGCGCCCAGTCCGGCGTACGCCCAGGCGAACAGCTCTCCGCCGCCGAGCAGCAGGAACACCAGGCAGAAGACCCCGTAGTCCACGGGCAGCAGCGCCACCGCGCGCAGGGTCGACGGCGCGGCGGCGGGGCTTCCCGGCGCCGGCCGGGGCTTCAGCTTCTCGGTCAGCAGTCCGCCGAAGAAGGTGACGACGGCGGCGAACTGGAAGCCGAGCGGCACCAGCAGCCAGCCGTCGGCCGTCGTTCCGTACTGCTCGGGGAACCGGTAGAAGGCGATCAGCACGCACGAGTGCAGCGCCGTGAGCTTCGCGGCGTCCACGACGTGGTCCAGCCACTCACCGGCCGCGCTGCCGCCGCCGCGCAGCCGGGCCAGCTGCCCGTCGGCCGAGTCGAAGGCGAAGCCGACCGCGAGCGCGGCCCATACGGCGATCCCCAGCGCCCAGGAGGGTCCGGTCAGCGCGACCGCGGCCACCGCGGCGAAGCTGAAGGCGGCGCTGATCAGCGTCACCTGGTTCGGGGTGAGCCCGAGCGCGTACGAACCGGCGGCCAGGTAGCGCCCGGTGGGCCGGTTGACGAAGCGCGAGTAGAGCGACACGCCCTTCGCCGACTTCTGCGCCCCGCGCAGTTCCCCCAGCGCGGTACCGACTCTGCCCATGCAGGGGCTCCCCTCAGCGACGATGTCGAACACATCATCGCAGCACAGATGAGCGAGTCGGTTCCGGATGTCTGCGGACGTCCGGAAGGAGCAGTACGGACAGGTTCGCGGCGGCGCTGAGGACGGCCGCGACCAGCAGGGGAGCCGTGGTCCCGACGGCGGCGGCCAGCGGGGCGGCCACCGCCAGTCCCAGCGGGCGCGCGGCGAACGAGATGAGGGTGTCGAAGGATCCGACCCGGCCCAGGGTCTCCAGCGGGATGCGGCGCTGCATCTCCGTCTCCCACAGCGGGCTCAGCACGCCCAGGCCGAACATGGCGCAGCCGAACGCGGCCGCGGTGGCCGGGAGCGGCAGGCGCAGCGCGAAGGCGGTGAGCGGCAGTGCCTGGGCGGCGGCCCCGAAGGCCACGCCGACCAGCGGCCGGCGCAGCGGCAGCCGCCCGGCCGTCCACACGCCGGCGAGCATGCCGACGGTGCCGACCTGGGCGATCACCACCCACGATCCCTCGCCGCCCAGGCTCTCCATGGCGATCACCGGGCCCAGGGTCAGGAGCAGTCCGGCCGCCAGGTGCCAGACCCCGTGGGCCAGCACGTTGGTGAGGAACCACGGGTGGCGCCGGGTCTCGGCCCAGCCCGCGCGCAGTTCGGTGCCGAAGGCCGCGCGCGGCGCGGTCCGCGGGGCCTGGGTGGTGCGCAGGCCGCCGAGGGTGAGCGCGGAGAGGGCGAAGAGCGCCGCGGTGAGCAGCGAGGCCCAGCCGCCGCCGACGGTCAGCGCCAGCGAGCCGGCGGCCGCCGGGGCCGCGACGTTCGCGAGCCCGGTGGCCACCCCGAGCCGGGTGTTGACGCGCAGCCGCCCGTCCTCAGGAACCGCGGCCGCGACGAGCGTGCGTACGGCGGGCGTACCGAAGGCCACCGCGGCTCCCGTCGCGGCGGCGAGCAGGGCCAGCTCCGGGATCCGGCCTTCGAGCCCGGTCAGGAGCAGGACGCCGGTCGCCAGTTGGGCGCCGGCCCGGACGAGGTCCGCGACGAGCACCACCCGCCGGGCCGGGAAGCGGTCGGCGGCCACCCCGGCGAGGGGCAGCAGGAGCAGCATGGGCAGCAGCTCGCTGGCGAGTACGAGGCCCAGGTCGCCGGAGGAGCCGGCCCGCAGGAGGGCCAGCGTGAGGGTGGTGGGGACGAGCGCGGAGGCGAAGGCGGCGAAGGTGCGGCCGACGAGCAGCCGCCGTATCGGCGTGATCATGCGCGGACAGTATTTCGCCGACGAATAATTCGTCAACGAAATACCGGCCCCGGGTTCGGCGGAGGAAGGGACATAATGCGGGCATGGGCAGAGAGGCGGCCGGGGGCCGGGCGCGACACGCGGTGGGCGGGCCCGCCGGGGCGGAGGCGGGAACGGACGCCCGGCCGGGGGCCGGGACGGCCCGCCGGACGGGAGCGGCCTCCCCCGTCGGCCCGGACGGCCCGCACGGCCCGGCCCCCGCACACGCGGGCACCCGCCCGCCGGAAGCGGAACCCGCCGAGGACTCGGTCGACCGGCACATCGCCCGGTGGACCGGAAAGGTGCCCTTCGACGTGCCCACCGAAGCCGTCATCACCCGCATCCAGCTCCTCGCCAAGCACGTCTCGCACGGCAAGGAGCGGGCGCTCTCCGAGACCGGGCTGCAGGCCTTCGAGTTCGAGACGATGCACCGGCTCGCCTCCCGCGGCGCACCCTGGCGGGCCCCCTCCGCCGAACTCGCCGCCGAACTCCTCCTCTCCCCGGCCGGGATGACCGGCCGCCTCGACACCCTGGAGAAGTCCGGCCTCGTCCGGCGGCTGCGCGCCGCCGCCGACCGCCGCCGGGTCGACGTCGAGCTCACCGAGGAGGGGCACCGGCGGTGGACCGAGGCCATGCGCTGGCGCAGCATCGCCGAGGCCGAGATGATCGAGCCCCTCGACGACGCCGAACGCGCCGCGCTCGCCGCCCTCCTCAAGCGGATGCTCCTGTCGGTCGAGACCCGCTGACCTTCAGCAGGAGCACCGACCGGGCCGGCACGGTCAGGCGCTCCCCGGCGCGGTGCAGGGTGCCGGGGACGGCCGCCTGCTCCTCCAGGGAGGTGTCCAGGACCAGCTCGTACTCCTCCGCCCACGGCGCACCCGGCAGCAGCCACGCCGCCGGCCGGTCACCGGTGTGGAGCAGGACGAGGAAGCTGTCGTCCGTCACCTGCCGGCCCCGCTCGTCACGGCCCGGGATGTCCCGCCCCGACAGGTACATCCCCAGCGCGGCCGCCGGCGCGTACCAGTCCCGCTCCGTCATCTCCGCGCCCGCCGGCGTGAACCAGGCCAGGTCCCGCAGGCCGTCCGCCCCCTGGGGCCGGCCCGAGAAGAACGCCCGCCGCCGCAGCACCGGATGGGCGTGGCGCAGCGAGATCAGCCGGGCCGCCAGCGCGAACAGCGACTGCCACGCCGGATCCTCCAGCAGCGACCAGTCCACCCACCCCGTCTCGTTGTCCTGGCAGTACGCGTTGTTGTTGCCGCCCTGGGTGCGCCCGAACTCGTCGCCGGCCACCAGCATCGGCACCCCGGTCGACAGCAGCAGGGTGGTCAGCAGGTTGCGCAGCTGGCGGCGGCGGAGCACACCGACGCGGGCGTCGTCCGTCTCACCCTCGGCCCCGCAGTTCCACGACCGGTTGTCGTTGGTCCCGTCCCGCCCGGCCTCCCCGTTCGCGTCGTTGTGCTTGCGCTCGTAGGACACCAGGTCCCGCAGGGTGAAACCGTCGTGCGCGGTCACGAAGTTCACCGAGGCGTACGGGCGCCGCCCGCCCCACGCGTACAGGTCGCTCGACCCCGACAGCCGGTAGCCGAGGTCCCGTACGTCGGGCAGCGCGCCCCGCCAGAAGTCCCGGACGGCATCCCGGTAGCGGTCGTTCCACTCCGTCCACAGCGGCGGGAACGCCCCCACCTGGTAGCCGCCCGAACCCACGTCCCACGGCTCGGCGATGAGCTTCACCCGCCGCAGCACCGGATCCTGGGCGATCACCGCCAGGAACGGCGACAGCATGTCCACGTCGTGCATCGAGCGGGCCAGCGCCGCCGCCAGGTCGAAGCGGAAGCCGTCCACCCCCATCTCCGTGACCCAGTAGCGCAGCGAGTCCGTGATGAGCCGCAGCACGTGCGGACGCCCGGCGTGCAGGGTGTTCCCGCAGCCCGTGTAGTCGGCGTACCGGCGCTGGTCGGACTGGAGCCGGTAGTAGCCCCGGTTGTCGAACCCGCGCAGCGACAGCGTGGGACCCAGCTCGCCGGCCTCCGCCGTGTGGTTGTAGACCACGTCGAGGATGACCTCGATCCCGGCCGCGTGCAGCGCCCGGACCATCCGCTTGAACTCCCCGACCTGCTGCCCGGCCGTACCGCTCGACGAGTACCCCGCGTGCGGGGCGAAGTAGCCGACCGAGTTGTAGCCCCAGTAGTTGCGCAGCCCCCTGCGCAGCAGGTGGTCCTCGTGCGCGAACTGGTGCACCGGCAGCAGCTCGACCGCCGTCACGCCCAGCTTCACCAGGTGTTCGACCGCCGCCGGATGGGCGAGCCCCGCGTAGGTGCCGCGCAACTCCTCGGGAACACCCGGATGGCGCATCGTGAAGCCGCGCACGTGC
Source organism: Streptomyces sp. A0592 (assembly GCF_004795115.1). Lineage (NCBI taxonomy): Bacteria > Bacillati > Actinomycetota > Actinomycetes > Kitasatosporales > Streptomycetaceae > Streptomyces > Streptomyces sp. A0592. The sequence continues at coordinate 78,694 of NZ_SSBM01000022.1, read as the reverse complement.
AGCTCGTAGATCACCGAATCGGCCCAGGGCGTCTTCGGCCGGACGTCGTCCGCCCAGTCGTCGTCGTCGTGCACGACCACGCCCTTGGGCAGATACGGCGCGGAGTCCCGGTCGTCGCGCACGGTGTCCGCGATGTACTGCTGCGGCCAGTCCCGCACGTGCCCGTACACCTCCGGCGGCAGGGTGAAGTCCCCGTCGACGGCCCGGGCGTAGGGATCCAGGAGCAGCTTCGCCGGATTGTGCCGGACCCCCGTCCAGGGATCCCAGCGGCCGTGCACCCGGAAGCCGTACCGCTGCCCCGGGCGCACGCCCGGCACGAAACCGTGCCAGATCTCGTGCGTGAGCTCCGTCAGGAGGCAACGGGTCTCGGCCCCGCCCTCGTCGAAGAGGCACACCTCCACCGCCTCCGCGCCCTGCGCCCACACGGCGAAGTTGGTGCCCGCGGTCCCGTCCGGACCGTGGTGGAAGCGGGCCCCCAGGGGATGCGAGGACCCCGGCCACACCGCCGGGGCCGGGCGCGCACGGCCCCGTGGAACCTGCCCCCTGACCTGGCCGTTGGTCCGGCCGTCCGACCGTCCGTTCGACTGATGGCCCAGTGGGCCGCCCGATGGGCCGTCGATGTGCGGTACGGGCGCGGCCTGTCCGCTCCGTACCGCTCCGACGGCGTTGCTGACGGCTTCCACCGCCTCCTGCTCGGCTGCGCTCGACACTGCCCGCCTCCACGGCTCTTCGGTACCTGCGGGGGGAGGGGGAGTGTGTGGCCCCGGCGTCCCGGCCCGGGCCCGCCCCCGTCTGGTCCTTCCCACTGTTCTGCCCGGACTGTTCTGCCCGGAACGTGGCCCGCGCTCACGTTTCCCCCGGAGGGCCCGGTCGTTGGAGGGAACGTGACACTTCTGACGAGGCGGGCAGGGGCGGGCTTGGCCGCCGTGGCGGTGTGGGCGGGCCTGCTGGGCGGGTTGGCCGGCTGCACCCAGGACGGCAAATCGCCCGTCGAGATCCAGCTCCCCGGCAGAGTCCGCTCGCCGGACGAGGCCATCCGCATCACCCCCGACGACAACGCCAAGGACGTACCGGCCGACGGGCGGCTGACGGTCACCGTCCCCGAGGGGCGGCTGGAGCGGGTCAAGGTGACCAAGGTCGAGGACGCACAGCAGGAGGAGGTCCCCGGCGCCATCGCCGCCGACGGTCTCAGCTGGAGCCCCACACCGCAGGCCGGCCGGCTCGCCCTCGCCGCCAAGTACACGGTGGACGCCGTCGCCCTCGACGGGCACAACCGCCGCCAGGCCCGCCGCACCACCTTCACCACCTACGTCCCCGAGGAACGGTTCATCGGCTACTTCAAGCCGGAGAACCGCTCCACCGTCGGCACCGGCATGATCGTCTCCTTCAAGTTCAGCCGGGCCGTCGAACGGCGCGCCGAGGTGGAGCGCGCCATCAAGGTCACCTCCGACCCGGCCGTGGAGGTCGCCGGCCACTGGTTCGGCAAGGAGCGCCTGGACTTCCGGCCCAAGCAGTACTGGAAGCCCGGGACCAAGGTCACCGTCCAGATGGCCCTGCGCGACGTCGAGGGCGCCCCCGGCTCGTACGGGATCCAGTCCAAGACGATCACCTTCACCGTCGGGCGCTCCCAGATCTCCACCGTGGACGCGGCCGCCCACACCATGGAGGTCCGCCGGGACGGGGAGCTGCTGTCGACCGTGCCGATCAGCGCCGGAGCGCCCAAGACCACCACCTACAACGGGAAGATGGTGGTGATGGAGCTCTTCGACGTCACCCGGATGAACGGCCAGACCGTCGGGTTCGGCGGCGAGTACGACATCCCCGACGTCCCGCACGCCATGCGGCTGACCAACTCCGGGACCTTCCTGCACGGGAACTACTGGTCCAGCCCCGACACCTTCGGCAGCACCAACGTCAGCCACGGCTGCGTGGGCCTGCGCGACGACAAGGGCGGCGGCTCCGACACCCCGGCGGGCTGGTTCTTCGACCGGACCCTGATCGGGGACGTGGTCGAGGTCGTCAACTCGCAGGACAAGACGGTCGCCGCCGACAACGGGCTGGGCGGCTGGAACATGTCCTGGGCGGACTGGGTGGCAGGCTCCGCCATCGCCTGAACGGCGCACGGCCCCCCGCAAGAGTGACTTGTGTGATCGGAATGCCGTAGCCGAGAGTGTCCGCGCCCCGCGCCGCCGACCCCTGCCCCCAGCCTGTCAGGGCACATCGGGTCAGCAGGGAACGGACGGAGCGTCATGTCAGCAAGGAAGTGGACCCTCGGGCTCGCGATCGGCGCCGTGCTGGCCGCCGCGGCGGCCCCCACGGCCGTCGCCGCCGGCCCGGGCGCCGACCGGCCGGTGGCGGCAGCCCGGGCGCCGTTGCCCGACGGGCTGGGTCCGTGCGTCCCGGGCCGCTGCCCGGACCCCTACCCGCCCGTCAACAGCGACGGCATCCTGCGCGGCCGCGACAACGGGATCAACATCTTCGCCGGCGGCGACTTCCGGGTCCGGGGACGGGCCTCCGAGGCCGAGGGCCGCCTCGTCGTCCTCGGCGACTTCGACCAGGACAAGCTGGCGGGCGGCGACAGCCGCTACAACGTCGGGATCGTCGGTGCCGGATCGCTCGTCCCGCCGCCCGCCGGCGCCGACTTCCTCACCACCGGCGGGGACGTCACCGTCGCCCAGGACGAACGCCTCCTCGCCGACGGCGGAACGGTCCGCCACGCGGGCGCCCTCACCGGCGTGGTGACCGGCCGCCTGGCCCCCGACCCGGCCGCCGCCACCCCGTACGCCGGACTGCGCGGCCGGCTCAGCGCCGCCAGCCAGTGCTACGCCCGCGTCGACGGGCAGCCGCGCCCGGCCACCGGCACGGTCGTCAACCGGGGCTACGAGACCGTCCTCACCGGCGACGGCACCTCCGCGCTCCAGGTCTTCAACGTGAACGCGGACATGGTCGGCAACGGCGGCGGCGCGCAGGGCATCCGCTTCGACCGCATCCCGGCCACGGCCACCGTCCTGGTGAACGTGCTGGGAGCCACCCGCACGATCAACACCTACAGCGGCGGCCTCTCGGACACCGACCCGCTCAACGCCTACCGCGACCGGCTGCTGTGGAACTTCCCGGACGCCACCACCGTGAACCTGACCGGCGGCGGACAGTTCCAGGGCAGCTTCCTGATGGGGCAGCAGAGCTCCGAGACCACGATCACCCTGCCCGGCATCAACGGCCGCTTCTTCACCACCGGCTCCGTCACCCACGGCAGCGCGACCGTCGGGGGCGGCGGCCAGGAGTTCCACGCCTACCCCTTCAACGGCGACCTGCCCGACTGCGGCGGCCCGGCCCCGGTGACCGGCGCGGTCTCCGTCCTCAAGCGGGACGCGGAGACGGGCGCGGCGCTGGCGGGCGCGCAGTTCGAGCTGTGGCGGGAGACGAACGGCACGGCGGGCCTCCAGCCCACCGGCCCGGGCGCCGACACCCTCGTCACCGGGTGCACCACACCGGCGAGCGGCCTGTGCCAGGAGACCACCACGCCCGGCACGTACTACTGGCGCGAGACCCAGGCGCCCCCCGGGTACGAGCTGCCGGCCCAGCCGGTCCGCGAACTGACCCTGACGGCCGAGAACGCGCAGACCGGCGTCCGGTACGAGGCGGACAACCGGCGCAGCCCGGAGCCGCCGGACGGCGCCCGGGTGGTGCTGCGCAAGACGGACCGGGCGACGGGCCGGCCGCTGCCCGGAGCCCGGTTCGAGCTGTGGCGGGAGACCAACGGCAGCGCCGGGCTCCAGCCCGTCACCCCGGGTGGTGACACCCGCCTGGACGGCGCCTGCGTGACCGACGCCCGGGGCACATGCACCGTGGAGCTGCCGGTCGGCCAGACGTACTACTGGCGGGAGACCGCGGCCCCGGCCGGATACGAACCGCCGGCGGACCCGGTCACGCGCTTCGACCTGACCGAGGGCGACGTGACGGACGGCATCGTCGTCGCCGTCCCGAACACCAGCAGCGAGCGGTACGAGGGCTCCGTCCGGGTCCTGAAGCAGGACGCCAAGACCGGGCGGCCGCTGCGCGGCGCCGTGTTCGAGGTGTGGCAGGAGACCAACGGCACCGCCGGCCTCCAGACCCGCGGCATCAACGCCGACCGCAGGGCGGCGGACGGCTGCGCCACGGACCGCCGCGGGACCTGCGACTTCGGCCCCCTCCCCGAGGGCTGGTACTACCTCGTCGAGACGGCCGTGCCCGAGGGCTACGCCCTGCCCGCGGACCCGGTGACCGGGCCGCTGAGGCTGGACGGCACCACCCCGGACCGGCGGCTCGTGGTCACGCTCCAGAACCAGCGCGACGGCCACGGCAAGGGCAAGGGGAACCACGGCAAGGGCAACGGCAAGGGCAACGGCAAGGGCAACGGCAAGGGCAACGGCAAGGGCGACCACGGCAAGGGTCCCCGGGCCTGACCTCCGGACCTGATCCCCGGATCCGGCCCCCGGCCCCGACGACGGACGGAGCGACATGACAGCCAGGACGACGCGGGTATGGCCCGTCGGTCTCACCGCCGCGGTGGCGCTCGCCGCGGCGGCCCCGGCCCGTGCCGCTCCGCCCGAGGCACCGCCCGCAACAGCCCGGGTGGTGCTGCGCAGCACCGACGCGGACACCGGAACACCCCTGTCCGGGGCCCGGTTCGAGCTGTGGCGCGAGGCCAACGACCGGGCCGGCCTCCAGAGCAGCGGTCAGGACGCCGACGAGCGGCACGGCGCCGTCTGCGTGACCGACGCGAAGGGCATCTGCTCGGTGGAGCTGCCGACCGGCGAGACGTACTACGCGCTCCAGACCGAGGTCCCCGCCGGCTACGAGCGGCCGGAGGAGCCGTTCGCCGACTTCGACCTGGGCGAGGGGGCCGCCCGGGAGGGGACCGTCGTCAACGTCCCGAACCGGCGACGGGACGCTGCGTACGCCGGCGGGATCCGGGTCCGCAAGAGGGACGGGAAGACCGGTGCGCCGTTGCACGGCGTGGTGTTCCAGATCTGGAAGGAGACCAACGGCACCACGGGCCTGCAGACCGCGGGCGTCGACGCCGACCATCGTGCGAGGCCCGGCTGTGCCACCGACGCCGACGGTACGTGCGACTTCGAGGGGCTCGCCGACGGGGCGTACTTCCTGGTCGAGAAGGACGTCCCCGAGGGCTACGTGCTGCCGAGGAATCCGGTGGCGGGCCCCTGGCGGCTGGACGGTGCATCCGGCCGCAGACTCGTCGTCACGGTCTACAACAAGCGTGCCGAGCAGATCCCCACCGTGGGAGGGAACGACGGCCGTCGGGCCCGGACCGTACGCTCCGGTGCGCCGCTGGAGTGACCTCCTCACCCCGGCGGCGCAGCAGCGCGAGCCGTACCGCGGCCCGACGGGTTGGCTGGTCCGTGACCGTCGCGTTCACGGACCGGAGGAGGCCCGGATGGCCGTACATCAGGGGATCGGCCGGGTGGCGCGGATGACCGTATTCGGCGCCCTGCTCGCACTGGCGGGCCCGCTCCCGCCCCCGGCGGTGGCCGCCCCTGCAGAACCGGAGAACGCGTGCGTGGCGGGCACCGGCCCCTACCAGCGGGAGCTGGAGGGCCACCTGGGCCGGCCGGTCGACGGGGTGCAGTCCACCGCGGACTGCCACGCCGTCCGCGCCTTCCAACGCACGAACGGCGTCAGCCCCGCCGACGGCTACCCGGGCGTCGCCACCTACCGCACGATGCTCGTCGTCACGGCCCGTCCCGACCCCAACGCCGCGGGCGAGTGCCCCGAACGCGACCACCGCGTCACGTGTGTGGACCTGGAGCGCCAGCTGCTGTGGGTGCAGAGAGGGGCCAGGATCGTCTTCCCGCCCGTGCCCATCCGCACCGGCCGCGACTACCAGGAGACCCGGCTCGGCTGGCACGAGGTGTACTGGCGCAGCAAGGACCACGTCTCCACGCTGTATGGCACGCCCATGCCCCACGCCCAGTTCTTCGACGGCGGCCAGGCCCTGCACGGTGCCCCCGGCTCCCTCTACGAGGGCGGCGGTTCCGCCGGCTGCGTCAACCTCACCGAACCGGACGCGGAACGCCTCTGGGACCTGCTCGCCGAGGGCGACGACGTCTACGTCTGGGGCACCAAGCCGGGCACCGAGGACTGACCCCGAGAAGCCGTCCCCGCCGATCAGCGGCACTTGGGACGGAACGGTGACAAGACCGAGGCTCACCGTGATCCTCCCGTGTGATTTCCTGGCGACATGCGCGCGACAGTCCGTGCGCGGGGGACATGGGGAGAACACGAGTGAACCTGCAGCCGATACGCGGCCGCGCCCGGACGGGCCTGCCGGCCCTGCTGCTGGGGGCGGCCCTGCTGTTCACCACCGCCTGCAGCGGCGGTGGCGGCGGCAACAGCAACGGCAGCGGCGGCGACAACGCCGGGGGTGGCGGCAAGACCGGTACCGAGGCTTCGAAAGCCGTCGTGAGCGTCAAGCCCGACGACGGGGCCAAGGAGGTCGCGACCAGCGGCGTCCTGAAGATAACCAGCACCGGCGGCAAGCTCAGCACGGTGACCGTCGCCGACACCAAGGGCAACGCGGTCGAGGGCAAGCTCTCCGACGACGGCGCGAGCTGGGAGCCGGCCCGCCACCTGGCGTCGGCCACCGAGTACAAGGTGCACGCGGTCGCCAAGGACGAGGCCGGCCGGGAGTCCGCCAAGGACACCACCTTCACGACCCTGACCCCGACCAACACCTTCGTGGGCCACTACACGCCCGAGGACGGCTCGACCGTCGGCGTGGGCATGCCGGTCTCGATCAACTTCACCCGTGGGATCACCAACCCCGAGGCGGTCGAGAAGGCCATCACCGTGACGGCCGAGCCGGCCGTGCCGATCGAGGGCCACTGGTTCGGCAACGACCGCCTCGACTTCCGCCCCGAGAACTACTGGGCCGCGGGCACCAAGGTCACCGTCAAGCTCGCCCTCGACGGCGTCGAGGGCCGCCCGGGTGTCTACGGCAAGCAGACCCGCACGGTCACCTTCACCATCGGCCGCTCCCAGGTCTCGACGGTCGACGCGGCCGCGCACACGATGCAGGTCGTCCGTGACGGCCAGGTCCTCAAGGACGTCCCGATCACCGCGGGCGCCCCGTCGACCACGACCTACAACGGCCAGATGGTCATCAGCGAGAAGTACAAGGTCACGCGGATGAACGGCGCGACCGTCGGCTTCGGCGGCGAGTACGACATCTCCGACGTCCCGCACGCCATGCGCCTGTCGCAGTCGGGCACGTTCGTGCACGGCAACTACTGGGCCCCGTCCAGCACCTTCGGTTCCGCGAACGTCAGCCACGGCTGCGTCGGACTCAAGGACGTCCGCGGCGCGGGCGACTCCAAGCAGCCCGCGGCCTGGTTCTTCGACGAGTCGCTGATCGGTGACGTGGTCGTCGTGAAGAACTCCAAGGACAAGCAGATCGCCCCGGACAACGGCCTCAACGGCTGGAACATGCCGTGGGCGGAGTGGATCAAGTAACCCCTCCGCGTAAGCCGCGCACGTGATCGAAGTGGCCCGGTGCTGTGACCCACAGCACCGGGCCACTTCACGTTAACCGACGCTAACCTGGCCCGTATGACCATCTCTCTCGAAGTCTCCGAAGGCGTCGGCACCATCCGCCTGGACCGGCCGCCCATGAACGCCCTGGACATCGCCACCCAGGACCGGCTGCGTGAGCTCGCGGTGGAGGCGACCGACCGGGCCGACGTCCGCGCGGTCGTCATCTACGGCGGCGAGAAGGTGTTCGCGGCGGGCGCGGACATCAAGGAGATGCAGACGATGGACCACGCGGCGATGGTCGTCCGGTCCCGTGCGCTGCAGGACGCCTTCACCGCCGTCGCCCGCATCCCCAAGCCCGTCGTCGCGGCGATCACCGGCTATGCGCTGGGCGGCGGTTGCGAGCTCGCGCTGTGCGCCGACTACCGGATCGCCGCCGACAACGCGAAGCTCGGCCAGCCCGAGATCCTCCTCGGCCTGATCCCGGGCGCGGGTGGCACCCAGCGGCTGTCCCGGCTGGTCGGCCCCTCCCGGGCCAAGGACCTGATCTTCACGGGCCGCATGGTCAAGGCCGACGAGGCGTTCACCCTGGGCCTGGTCGACCGGGTGGTGCCCGCCGGCGAGGTGTACGAGCAGGCGCACGCCTGGGCGGCCAGGCTCGCGCAGGGGCCGGCGATCGCGCTGCGCGCCGCGAAGGAGTGCGTGGACGCGGGCCTGGAGGCCGACATCGACACCGGGCTCACCATCGAACGCAACTGGTTCGCGGGCCTGTTCGCCACCGAGGACCGTGAGCGCGGCATGCGCAGCTTCGTCGAAGAGGGCCCGGGCAAGGCGAAGTTCGTCTGAGTCCGGCCGGAGCGGTCCTCCCTGTGGGTGGATTAGCCAGGCCTTAAGGCAGCCTTAAGCGCAATCGGTGATCAACTCGCTGTGATCGCTTCCGTTCGGTGCGTCACGCCAGGTCAGTGCCGGTTTTCGGGCCACCTTGTTGCCTGCCGCATATGACAGGACACCCCCTTGGATTGGTTGAATCCGGGGGGTGTTTTCCTGTGGAACGGCCCGGGGCGGCGGGCTGGCCGTCCATGATGGGTGCATGGCGGGCCTGGAGGGTGTGGAACAGCCGCGGCAGCGCGGCGGTGCTTCGGCGGTACGGCTCACGGCGGCCGTCGAAGAAGAACAGGGCCTCAAGGCGCTGGAGTTGTACGGGAACCCGGCCGAGGCGGAAGTGACGCTGCCGTCCATGCCGGAGTCGGCCAGTAGCGCCCGCCGCCTCACCCAGTGCGTGGTGATCCGCCTCTGGGGCCTCTCGCCGCAGATCTCCGAGCACGCCGTCCTGCTGGTCTCGGAGCTCGTCGGCAACGCGGTCCGCCACACCGGAGCCCGCTCCTTCGGCTTACGCATGCTGCGGCGGCGCGGCTGGATCCGGGTGGAGGTGCGCGATCCCTCGCGCGGGCTGCCCTGCCTCATGCCGGTCCACGAGCTGGACACCACCGGCCGCGGCCTCTTCCTCGTCGACAAGCTGTCCGACCGCTGGGGCGCCGACCTGCTGCCCCGCGGCAAGATCACCTGGTTCGAGATGCGGGTCGCCGACCGCCAGAACGCCTGAAGCCCCCTGCTCGCCGCGTGGGGCGCTGTGGGGGCTTCATGGGTGCGCCGAGGATCGAAGGGGGTGTGATCCTCGGCGTGGTGACTTCGCTCGGGTCAATGGGAAGTCGTGGTTCCGACTATGACAGACGAGGGCTCGAACGCCAAAAGTCCCTACTTGGACATAAGTGTGCAAATCATAAGACTTTCTAGCTAAATCCTAGGTGAGGTGGGCCACCTACCTCGCATTCGATGAATAACTATCGACTGCTCTGAGTAAATCGTTGATCACGTGGCGGATGCGCCGTCTGATTCGCCCCTTCGGTGAACGTCCCGAAATGGGTCAATCATTACCTTTCGGGCTATCCGCCTCTTAAATGGGCAGGTGCTCTCACATCCAGGCCGCCGCGCGGCCCTGCGTGCGGCTCTGCGTGCGGCCGGTCTCGGTGTGGCCGGCGCCGTGGCGGCCGGTCTCACCACCGGCTGCGGCCCAGGCCGCCCGGCCGCCGGGCCCTCCTCCCCGCCCCCCGGCCCGGCCCGCCCGGCCCGGCCCGCCCAGGCCGCGGCACCCGCCGCCCCGCGCCGGTTCGCCGGGCAGCCCGTGGAGATCGGCCACGGTCCGCGCGACGGCGGCCGGGTCGCCCTCACCTTCCACGGCAACGGGGAGCCCGCCGTCGCACGCGCGGCGCTGGCCGAGGCGGAAAAGGCGGGCGCGCGGGTCACCGTACTGGCGATCGGCTCCTGGCTCGACGCCCACCCGGACATGGCCCGCCGGATCCTCGACGGCGGCCACGAGCTCGGCAACCACACCCAGCACCACCTCGCCATCAACGACATGGCCGAGGCCGAGGCCTACGCCGAGATCACCGGCTGCGCCCAGCGCCTCAAACGGCTCACCGGCTCCATCGGCACCTGGTTCCGCCCCTCCCAGACGCAGTACGCGACCCCGCTCGTCCAGAAGCTGGCCCAGCGGGCGGGCTACCCGCACGTCCTCTCGTACGACGTCGACTCCCTCGACTTCACCTCGCCCGGCGCCGCGGCCGTCATCCGCAACGTCACCGGGACGATCCGGCCCGGATCCGTGGTGAGCCTGCACTTCGGCTACGCGGACACGGTCGACGCGATGCCTCCCCTCCTCGAAGAACTCGCGCGCCGCAAGCTGCGCGCGGTGACCACCACGGAGCTGCTGACGCCATGAAGACCACCCGCCTTCCCCGGAATGCCGGCGTGCTGCTGGCCGGTCTGGTCCTCGCCGCCCTGGCCGGCTGCGGATCAGCCGGAAAGGGGCCCGCCGAGGCGCTCGGCACCAAGGGCCCGGCCAAGCCCGTCAAGGCCGTGCCGGCCGCCCCGCCCGGGCTGCCCGGCATGCCGCCCCTGCTGGATCCGAACGACGTCTACGCGGCGGACCGGCCGGGCAAACTCTCCCCCGTGGTCAAGGACTTCCCGTCCCGCGTCTACGTGCCGAACACCAACTCCAACACCGTGTCCGTCATCGACCCGGAGACCTACCAGGTCATCGACACCATCCCGGTCGGGGTCCAGCCCCAGCACGTCGTCCCCTCCTGGGATCTGAAGACCCTGTGGGTCAACAACAACCGGGGCCACACGCTCACCCCGATCAACCCCGCGACCGGTGAGGCCGGAAAGCCCGTCGAGGTGCACGACCCGTACAACCTGTACTTCACGCCCAACGGCAAGTACGCGATCGTCATGGCCTCGATGGACAAGGAGCTGGTCTTCCGCGACCCGCACACCATGGACCGGGTCAAGACCGTCCCGGTGACCTGCTACGGCGTCAACCACGCCGACTTCTCCGCCGACGGCCGCTACTTCATCGTGAGCTGCGAGTTCTCCGGCGAACTCCTCAAGGTCGACACCGAGCGGATGGAGGTCGTCGGCCAGCAGAAGCTGCCGTTCGAGGGCGCGATGCCGCAGGACGTCAAGGTCTCCCCGGACGGCAAGACCTTCTACGTCGCGGACATGATGGCGCACGGCATGTGGGTGCTCAGCGGCGACACCTTCGAGACCCCCAAGCTCCTGCCCACCGGCAAGGGCTGCCACGGCCTCTACGTGAGCCGCGACTCCAAGGAGATGTACGTCTCCAACCGCGGAGAGGGCACCATCTCCGTCTACGACTTCCCGCAGAAGAAGCTCACCAAGAAGTGGACGCTGCCGGACGGCGGCAGCCCCGACATGGGCGGCGTCTCCGCCGACGGCAAGGTGCTGTGGCTGTCCGGCCGCTACAACTCCGAGGTGTACGCGATCGACACCGTGACCGGCAAGCAGCTCGCCCGGATCCCGGTGGGCGGTGGCCCCCACGGCCTCGCCGTCTACCCGCAGCCCGGCCGCTACTCGCTCGGCCACACCGGCATCTTCCGCTAGGGGTCCTGCCGATCATGCCCGGCCCGCGGGGCCCGGGACCCGGGGGGTCCCACCGCTCCGGGTGCCGCTACCCTGGGCCGGTCAACAAGCACCAAGAAGGGGTGGACCCAGTGGCGGACATCGAGAGCGCACGGGCTACGTTCGACAGGTTCGACGTGAACGGTGACGGCTTCATCACGGCCGACGAGTACAGCGCCGCGATGCGCGCCATGGGCGACGCCCACGTGACCCCGGCCGTCGCGGACTCCGTCGTCGCCTCCAAGGACGCCAACGGCGACAAGCTGCTGAGCTTCGACGAGTTCTGGGCCTCCCTGAACAAGTAGTCTCCCGCGCTGTCGGCCGGGCCCGCGGGCCCGGCCGCCAGCCCGCGTCAGGCCGACGGTCCGGCCGGGTCCTCCATGTCGCCGACCTCGGCGAGGGCCTCCTCCAGCCAGGTCAGCCAGAACGTCTCCAGGGCGATCCCGCCGTGCAGGACGAGCCGGCGCAACCGGTCCTCCACGGCGTCGCGCCCCGGTGGGAAGTCCTTCTCCTCGATGGCCTCGTACTGTGCCAGCTGGCGCCGGTGCAGCTCCAGGTGGCGCCGCAGCTCGGGGCCGAGGCCCTGCGGCCCCACGACGCCCGCCGCCCGGATCCGCAGCAGCAGCGGATCGCGCATCGGCTTGGGGTCCTGGCTCTCCGCGACCCACCGGGCCAGTTCCGTGCCGCCCGCGGGCAGCACCTCGTACTCCTTCTTCTGGCCCCGCACGGGCACCTCGCTGGGCAGCGCCCGGATCAGCCCGGCCTCCTCCAGCCGCCCGAGCTCGCGGTAGATCTGCTGGTGCGTCGCCGACCAGAAGTACCCGATCGACTTGTCGAACCGCCGGGTCAGCTCCAGCCCGGACGAGGGCTTCTCGAGCAGGGCGGTGAGGATGGCGTGCGGCAGGGACATGCCGCCATCCTAGGTACGCGGCGGGCCGGCCTCCGCGAGCACCTCCGCACGATCGCTTCCGCGCGGCCGCCCCCGTACGGGCCAGGCCCGGTGGCGGCCGCCCCGCACGCTGCGCAGGCTGGGACGCGTGGCTGCCGACGAGAACACCGCGAACGGGACGCACTACGCCGACCTCACCGCCCTCTACGTGAACTGCACGCTCAAGCGCTCGCCCGAGACCAGCAACACCGAGGGCCTGATCGACAAGAGCCGGGCGGTCATGGAGTCCGCGGGGGCCCGCACCTCGCTCATCCGCGCCGTCGACCACGACATCGCGACGGGCGTCTGGCCGGACATGACCGACCACGGCTGGGAGAGCGACCAGTGGCCGGTCCTCTACAGCCGGATCATGGACGCCGACATCCTCGTCCTGTGCGGGCCCATCTGGCTCGGAGACAACAGCTCGGTGATGAAGAAGGTGATCGAGCGGCTCTACGCCTGCTCCTCGCTCCTCAACGAGCACGGCCAGTACGCCTACTACGGCCGGGTCGGCGGCGCGCTGATCACCGGCAACGAGGACGGCGTCAAACACTGCGCCATGAACGTCCTCTACAGCCTCCAGCACCTCGGCTACGCGATCCCGCCGCAGGCCGACGCGGGCTGGATCGGCGAGGCCGGCCCGGGCCCCTCCTACCTCGACCCCGGCTCGGGCGGCCCCGAGAACGACTTCACCAACCGCAACACCGCCTTCATGTCCTGGAACCTCATGCACCTGGCCGCCCTGCTCAAGCGCTCCGGCGGCATCCCGGCGCACGGCAACCAGCGCTCCCTGTGGGACGCCGGCTGCCGCTTCGACTTCCCCAACCCCGAGCACCGGTGAAAGCGGGAGGAAGCGCGTGGAGCAACTGCTGAGAGTCCAGAACTTCAACGTCTCGCAGGACGGGTTCGGAGCCGGGGAGCACCAGAGCCTGGAGCGGCCGTTCGGCGACGCCGACCCCGCGACCCTCTTCGCGTGGGCCGGGGCCACGGCGAGCTGGCCCCACCGCACCGACCCCGGCGGGAGCCGCGGCCTGGACGACTACTTCACCCGGGACTTCGCGTACAACATCGGCGCCGAGATCATGGGACGCAACAAGTTCGGGCCCCAGCGCGGCCCCTGGGCCGACCACGACTGGCGCGGCTGGTGGGGCGACGAGCCGCCGTTCCACACCCCCGTGTTCGTCATGACCCACCACACGCGCCCCTCGTTCACGCTCTCCGACACCACCTTCCACTTCGTCGACGACGACCCGGCCGCGGTCCTCGCCGCGGCGCGCGAAGCGGCGCGGGGCAAGGACGTGCGGCTCGGCGGCGGTGCCACCACCATCCGCGAGTTCCTCGACGCCGACCTCGTCGACACCCTGCACGTGGCGGTCTCGCCCGTGGAGATCGGCTCCGGGGCGAGGCTGTGGGAGTCGCCCGAGGAGCTGCTCGACCGGTTCCACCGGGACGTGGTGCCCAGCCCGAGCGGTGTCACGCACCACCTGTTCTGGCGCAGATGACACAGGCCGGCCCGGGGCGCGTGGCGCCCCGGGCCGGGCGTGCGGACTGTGGACGACGGTTCAGTGCGCGATGTCCACGATGAACCGCTCGGGCGAGTGCAGGCTGTAGGCCCGGTAGTAGGGGAGGGTGTCGAAGGCGGCGCCGAAGGTCACGTACCCCTCGTAGTCGCCGGTCATGGCGAGGCCCTTGAGCTTGCTGAGGTAGATCTTCTGGAGCTTGGGGCCGCGGTAGACGCTCTCGCCCGCGTCGTTGTGCGCGGCGGCGGGGTTGAGGCGGATCTCCAGGAAGTACGTGCCGGCGAGCGGTACGGGCTTCCCGGAACCGTCGTACCTGAGCTGTGCGACGGGCGTGACGGTCACCGTGGGGGCGTACCCCTGCAGGTCGATGACGATCCGGTCGTACGTGGCGTGCCCGCCCCAGCGGGCGTTCACGACGAGCGGGGTCTGGACCTGGGTGTCGGCGGCCGACGTGAGGGTGGAGGCCGAGGCGGGCGCGGCGAAGGACAGGCAGGCGGCGAGCACGGCGCCGACCGCCAGGGCCACGAACTGCCGGAGACGGGCGTGGATCATGACGTCCCCTCGATTCTCGAGAGACGGGGACTGGTGGCACGGCTAAGGACGCCGTGCCGGATCCGGCGGTTCCGGGTCCGTGGGGCGCCGTACGGGACGACGCAGGGCCCGGCGCGCGCACGCGCCGGGCCCTGCGGTCATCGGGAGGCGGTCAGCACTCGATGACGTTGACCGCGAGGCCGCCGCGGGCGGTCTCCTTGTACTTGACCTTCATGTCGGCGCCGGTCTCCTTCATGGTCTTGATGACCTTGTCCAGGGAGACCTTGTGGCTGCCGTCGCCGCGCATGGCCATCTTCGCGGCCGTGACGGCCTTGACCGCGGCCATGCCGTTGCGCTCGATGCAGGGGATCTGGACCAGGCCGCCGACCGGGTCGCAGGTCAGGCCCAGGTTGTGCTCCATGCCGATCTCGGCGGCGTTCTCGACCTGCTCCGGGGTGCCGCCCAGGACCTCGGCGAGGGCGCCGGCCGCCATCGAGCAGGCCGAGCCGACCTCGCCCTGGCAGCCGACCTCGGCGCCGGAGATCGAGGCGTTCTCCTTGAACAGCATGCCGATCGCGCCCGCGGCGAGCAGGAAGCGGACCACGCCGTCCTCGTCCGCGCCCGGGACGAAGTTCATGTAGTAGTGCAGGACGGCCGGCAGGACGCCCGCCGCGCCGTTGGTGGGCGCGGTGACGACACGGCCGCCGGCCGCGTTCTCCTCGTTGACCGCCATCGCGTAGATCGTCGCCCACTCGCTGCGGTGCAGCATCGGGTCGCCCTCGGTGCGCAGCTGGCGCGCGGTGGCGGCGGCGCGCCGCTTGACCCGCAGGCCGCCCGGGAGGATGCCCTCGCGGGACATGCCGCGCGAGACGCAGGACTGCATGACGCGCCAGATCTCCAGCAGGCCCTCGCGGATCTCCTCCTCCGTGCGCCAGGCCTTCTCGTTCTCCAGCATCAGCGAGGAGATCGACAGGCCGGTCTCGTTCGCCAGGCGCAGCATCTCGTCACCGGAGCGGAAGGGGTACCTCAGCACGGTGTCGTCGAGCTTGATCCGGTCCTCGCCGACCGCGTCCTCGTCCACGACGAAGCCACCGCCGACCGAGTAGTAGGTCTTCTCCAGCAGCGGGGTTCCGGCCTCGTCGTACGCGAAGAGCGTCATGCCGTTCGCGTGGTACGGCAGGGAGCGCCGGCGGTGCAGGATCAGCTGGTTCGGCTCGTCGAAGGCGATCTCGTGGCCATCGCCTATCTCCGCGCCCAGCAGCCGCAGCCGGCCGCTCTTGCGGATGCGCTCCACCTCGTCGTCCGCCGTCTCCACGTTCACGGTGCGGGGGGAGTGGCCTTCCAGGCCCAGCAGCACGGCCTTGGGCGTGCCGTGGCCGTGGCCGGTCGCGCCGAGGGAGCCGAAGAGCTCTGCGCGCACGGAGGCCGTCTGGGCGAGCACCCCGTCCTTCTTCAGCCGCGTCACGAACATGCGCGCGGCGCGCATCGGACCGACCGTGTGGGAGGAGGAGGGACCGATGCCGATGGAGAAGAGGTCGAAGACGGAGATGGCCACGGTGGCGGACTCCCTTGTCTGCTCGTGGGGTGGGAGGGGGCAGGAGGGGATTGTTCGGACTATGTCCGACAGACGAGCTTAACGCGGCGCGGTGAACGCCCCGGCTGCGGGAGGAGTGGCGCGCGTGACACCGATGCGGCGGGACGGTGCCGGTGGCCGCGCCGCCGGGAGCCGCGGGAAAAGGGGAAGGGTCCGGCCCAGTGCGCTGACCAGGCCGGACCCTTCCACGCCCGTCTCTAGAGCGACGGGTACAGCGGGAACTTCGCGGCGAGCGCCGAGACGCGCGCCTTGAGGCCGTCGGCGTCGTACGTCGGCTTCAGCGCCTGCGCGATGATCTCGGCGACCTCGGTGAAGGCCTCGGCGTCGAAACCGCGGGTGGCCAGGGCCGGCGTACCGATCCGCAGACCCGAGGTGACCATCGGCGGCCGCGGGTCGTTCGGGATGGCGTTGCGGTTGACCGTGATGCCGACCTCGTGGAGGCGGTCCTCGGCCTGCTGGCCGTCCAGCTCGGAGTTGCGCAGGTCGACCAGGACCAGGTGCACGTCGGTGCCACCGGTCAGGACGTCCACGCCCACGGCCTTGACGTCGTCCTGGACCAGACGGGCGGCGAGGATCTTCGCACCCTCCAGGGTGCGCTCCTGGCGCTCCTTGAACTCGGGCGAGGCCGCGACCTTGAAGGAGACGGCCTTGGCCGCGATCACGTGCTCCAGCGGACCACCCTGCTGACCGGGGAAGACCGCGGAGTTGATCTTCTTGGCCAGCTCCTGCGTCGACAGGATGACACCGCCGCGCGGACCGCCGAGGGTCTTGTGCGTGGTGGTGGTCACGACGTGGGCGTGCGGCACCGGGTTCGGGTGCAGGCCCGCGGCGACCAGGCCGGCGAAGTGCGCCATGTCGACCATCAGGTACGCGCCGACCTCGTCCGCGATGCGGCGGAAGGCGGCGAAGTCCAGCTGGCGGGGGTAGGCGGACCAGCCGGCGACGATCAGCTGCGGCTTGGACTCCTTGGCGAGGCGCTCGACCTCGGCCATGTCCACCTCGCCGGTCTCGTCCACGTGGTACGGGACCACGTTGTAGAGCTTGCCGGAGAAGTTGATCTTCATGCCGTGGGTCAGGTGACCGCCGTGGGCCAGGTTCAGGCCCATGATCGTGTCGCCCGGCTTGAGCAGCGCGAACATCGCGGCGGCGTTCGCCTGCGCACCGGAGTGCGGCTGGACGTTCGCGGCCTCGGCGCCGAACAGCGCCTTGATGCGGTCGATCGCGATCTGCTCGACCACGTCGACGTGCTCGCAGCCGCCGTAGTAGCGGCGGCCCGGGTAGCCCTCGGCGTACTTGTTGGTGAGGACCGAGCCCTGGGCCTCCATGACGGCGACCGGAGCGAAGTTCTCCGACGCGATCATTTCCAGGGTGGACTGCTGGCGCACGAGCTCGGCGTCGACGGCTGCGGCGACGTCGGGGTCGAGTTCGTGGAGAGGGGTGTTCAGTACGGACATCAGGATCCCCTGGGGTCAGTTACCGGCGGTGAGCTTGGTGTACTCCTCGGCGGAGAGCACGTCCTTGGGCTCCTCCGAGAGGCGGACCTTGAAGAGCCAGCCGCCCTCGAAGGGGGCGGAGTTCACCAGCGACGGGTCGTCCACGACGTCCTGGTTGGCCTCGACGATCTCGCCGGAGACCGGGGAGTACAGGTCGCTGACCGACTTGGTCGACTCCAGCTCGCCACAGGTCTCGCCCTCGGTCACGGTGTCGCCGACCTCGGGGAGCTGGGCGTAGACGACGTCACCGAGCGCGTTGGCCGCGAACTCCGTGATGCCGACCGTCGCGACGCCGTCCACGACGTCCGACAGCCACTCGTGCTCCTTGGTGTAACGCAGATTCTCGGGGGTGCTCATGACCTGATTCTCCTGGATGCGGGGGAGTGGATACGAACTGCGGTCTTGGGTACTGAGACGGCGCCGTACGGGCACCCGTACGGCGGACGTCGTGCGCGGAGGGTTACTTCTGCCGCTTGTAGAACGGCAGCGCGACGACCTCGTACGGCTCATGCGTACCGCGAATGTCGACGCCGACGCCGGAGGTGCCGGGCGCGGCGTGCTCCGCGTCCACGTACGCCATCGCGATCGGCTTGCCCAGCGTCGGGGACGGGGCGCCCGAGGTGACCTCACCAATGACCTTGCCGCCGGCGACGACCGGGAAGCCGGCGCGCGGGACGCGGCGGCCCTCGGCGATCAGGCCGACCAGCTTGCGCGGCGCCTTGGTCGCGGCCTTCTCGGCGGCGGCCTCCAGGGCGGCGCGGCCGACGAAGTCCCCCTCCTTCTCGAACTTCACGACCCGGCCCAGACCCGCGTCGAACGGGGTCAGGGAGGTGGTCAGCTCGTGCCCGTACAGCGGCATGCCCGCTTCCAGGCGCAGGGTGTCGCGGCAGGACAGGCCGGCCGGTACCAGGCCGACGCCCTCGCCGGCCTTGGTGAGCGCCTGCCACAGCTCCACGGCGTGCTCGGGGGAGACGAACAGCTCGAAGCCGTCCTCGCCCGTGTAGCCCGTACGCGCGATCAGCGCGGGCACGCCCGCGACGGTGCCCGGCAGGCCCGCGTAGTACTTGAGGCCGTCCAGGTCGGCGTCGGTGAGCGACGCCAGGATGCCGGGGGACTCCGGGCCCTGCACCGCGAGCAGCGCGTACGCCTCGCGGTCGTCGCGGACCTCGGTGTCGAAGCCGGCGGCGCGCTCGGTCAGGGCGTCGAGGACGACCTGGGCGTTGGAGGCGTTGGCGACGACCATGTACTCGGTCTCACCGAGGCGGTAGACGATCAGGTCGTCGACGATCCCGCCGTCCTCCTGGCAGATGTGCGTGTAGCGGGCGCGGCCGACGCCGACGGTGGAGATGTTGCCGACCAGCGCGTGGTCCAGGGCCTTGACGGCCTCCGGGCCGGTCAGCGTGATCTCGCCCATGTGCGACAGGTCGAAGAGACCGGCCTTGGTGCGTACGGCGTTGTGCTCGTCGCGCTCGCTGGCGTACCGCAGCGGCATGTCCCAGCCCGCGAAGTCGGTCATGGTCGCACCGAGCGAGCGGTGCAGCGCATCGAGGGCGGTCAGGCGGGGGGCAGTGCTCATGGGTGTGGCTCCCGGGTCCCAGGGCATCGACATGACATGACGAGGACGTTCCTCCCCATCTGTCATCGGAACCTGAGAGGTTCGCCGAGAGTTCCGCCGATCGTCCGATCGCCGGTCTCACCGACTTGCACCTTGGGTGGAGCTGCCGCGCAGCTCGCTTTTCAGATCTGCCTCATCCACGCGGTACGGGGCCTGAGAGATTCAAGGGAGGTTCTTGCTCCTTCGGCGCCCGCGCACGGCCTTGCGGCGTGCCGGGACTCTCCCGCGCGGATTCAAGCGGCCGGTATGCAGTTGGTCCAGATGGCGCACATCATTGCACGCCATGTCCGAGATCGGGGGTCGGGGTCCGAAAGTTCGTACGCCCATCCGAGCGGGCAGAACGGAACCGGACATGCCGATTACCGTCTCTTTACACTCAGTGGGCAAGGGTCCCGGTGACCCGATTCGGGGGAGGCGAACACTGTGCGGAGATTCGGAGTGGTGACGACGACGGGAACCGTGGAAGCGGTGCCGGCGCAGCGGCGCGGCCCGCGCGAGCGCAGGAGGGCGGCGGACGGCGGCCTCGGCCTCGTACGCGACCTGCGCGGCCCCGCTCTGCACGGACCCCGGCGGCTCGGCTTCGCCGAGGGCGACATCGTCGTGGTCTCCGGCCTGCCCGGCGGCGGCAAGACCACGCTGATCAAGCGGGCCGCGCCGGAGGGCGGGGCCGTCGACTCCCAGGACACCCGTGAGCGCTGGGAGCGCCGGATGCCCGCCCGGCTGCCGTACGCGGTGTACCGCCCGCTCGTGCGCGCCGCGCACTACTGGGGGCTCTACCGGATCCTGCGCTCCGGCGCCTCCGTGGTCGTCCACGACTGCGGCACCCAGAGCTGGGTGCGCGGCCTGCTCGCCGCCGCCGCGCGCCGCCGGGGCCGGGAGCTGCACCTGCTCCTCCTGGACAGCAGCCCGGAGGAGGCCCTCTCCGGCCAGGCCGCGCGGGGCCGCGGGGTGTCCGCCTACGCCTTCGCCCGCCACCGCGGCGCAGTGGGCCGACTGCTGCGCGACGCAGAGGCCGGCCGCCCGCCGGCCGGCTGCGCCTCGGCGACCCTCCTGGACCGCCGCTCGGCCGCCGCCGTGACGGGGATCGGCTTCCACGGCTGACCGCCGGACCGGCCGCACCCGCATCCCCGGCGCCGCCGTCCGCCCGGCGGCCGGTACCCTGCGGGGCGACACGCGCGGAACCGCGCGCGCGGGACCAGACAGGGGCAGGGGCAGATGCAGGGCAGCGGCTGGCCGGGGAATGAGCTGGAGCAGGTGCTCGGGGCGGCGCTCGGGCAGCCGGACGCAGGAGGCCGGATCCTGGAGGTGCTCGGACGCAGCCAGGTGTGGGTGCCCCTGCCGGGCGGCGCCGGCCCCGACACGGCCGGCCTGGACCTGCCGACCATGGACATCGGCGGGGCGGCGTACGTGCCCGTCTACAGTTCCGAGGCCCAGTTCCTCGCCTGCGTCGGCCCCGGCATGGACTTCGCGGTGGCCCCGGCGGTCGAGTTCGCCCGGGGGCTTCCCCCGCAGCTCGGCATCGCGGTCAATCCGGAGGGCGCCGTCGGTGTACCGCTGCCCCCGCCCGCCGTCGCGGAGCTCTGCCGCACCGGCGGCAGCCCGCTCGACGCAACCGCCACCGGCGGCCGCGTACGGCTCTTCGAGCCGGACTGGCAGGAGGACCCGGTGGACTTCCTGGCAGCCGCCGCCGAGGAGTTCCGCGCCACCGGCGTCGTCGCCGCGGCGCACCGCTGCCTCGCCAGCGTCGAGGGAGGGGCCCCGGAACTGTTCATCGGTGTCCGCCTGGTGGGATGGGAGCCGCAGATGCGGGAGGCCCCGATGGAGGCGCTCGGACGGGCCCTGAGCCGTGTTCCGGCGCCGTGGCCGGTGCAGTTGATCCTCCTGGACGCGGCCCAGGACCCGGTCACGGACTGGATTCGTGAGCGCGTACGCCCCTTCTACCTCCCGTAGGGCCGCTTAAGCTGGTTACATCTCCTGGCCGCACGCATGAGCGCCGGCCCGGGTGAGGCACGCGTGGAGCGACGGGCGGACGAAGAGGGGTACCGGGTGAGTGCGTCAGGCACGGCCGCGGCCGGGCAGGTCGAGCACATGATGCGCCAGGTGACCCCCGGGCGCTACGAGAGCTACGAGTCAATGCTGCACGCCCTCTCCGAGGGCCGGCTGTGGATGCTGCTGTGGCAGGGGCAGCCGGGGTCCCCGGACGCCCAGTACGGCGGGATGGAGGTCGAGGGGCTCGGCTACGCGCCCTGCGTCACCTCCCCCCAGGAGCTGGCCGCGAGCGGCTGGAACCGCGGCTACGAGGTGGTCACCGGGCGGGACATCGCCCGCGCCCTCTACCCGGACCGCTGGGGGCTGTGGCTCAACCCGCACGCCCAGGGCGGCGGCCTCGGCGTCCCCTGGGCGGACCTGCGCCGCATCGCGACCGGCCTGGACCGGATGCCGGCGGGCCCGCTGCGGCTGTCCGAGCCCAGCATCGAGCTCCCGCAGTTCTACGGGCTGCTGACCCAGCACGCGCACCGCACGCCGGCCGTACGGTCGCTGCGCCGCGCCTGGGTGCAGCCGGCGCTCGGGTCGCCGTACCTCGCCGTCGGGCTCGACCTGTACGACGCCTCCGCGCCCGCGCTGGAGTCCGTCCGGGAGATGATGCGCCAGTCGGTCGGGGCGGTCCCCGAGGGCGTCCCGGTGTGCACCGTGGCGCTGGCGGACGAGCACGATCCCGTGGCGATGTGGCTGCGGGCGCAGACGCGCCCCTTCTACGACCGCGAGGGCCAGGCGCCGGCGTACTGATCCGGCCCGCAGGGGGTCCGCAGAGCTGCGGCGAGCTCCTGCGCGACCTTCGGCGCGACATCCCGCACGACATTCGCATATGGAGACATCCATCTCGAAGGCCGTACCGGTCCCACCGGTGCGGCCTTCGGCATATCCACTGAATAGAACCAAGATCCATGCTCGAAAGGGCAGTTGGGCCAGATGTCCGTTCCGCGCCGAACGCGCGGTGTTTCACCGCTCAACAGGTCTGGCGGTTCGGATAACGGAAGGTGTAGGCGCAGATCACGGTTGCGCATCACATCCCCGGGGGGTCTGGCGGGTGGCTGAGAGGGCGTTGAAGACTCCCCCCACCGAAGGCCGGTCCATCTCACAAGCGCCAGCTCTTCACGTGCACTTCCGGCACATTTCTCGCCAATCGCAGCACCAGCGACGCCGATTGAACCAAGCCGCCACAGCGGCGGGCATGGGCCGGCCACCGTCGGCCGAGAGGGGTCCCCACCACGATGACGGCACCACTGCACGACACCAGCGCGGCCGAGCCCGCGGCCGTGGCCGCCCCCGACGTTCCGCAGAAGGCGATCGAGGGGCGCTCGCCGTGGCAGATCGCCTGGCTGCGCCTCAAGCGAGACAAGGTCGCGCTGGCCGGCGGTGTCATCGTGCTCCTGCTGATCCTCGTCGCGATCTTCGCGCCGCTGATCGTCAAGGCCTTCGGACACCCGCCGGAGGAGCTGCACGAGGACCTGCTCGACCCGCTGCTGGGCCTGCCGCTCGGCGACTGGGGTGGCATGAGCAGCGACTTCCTGCTCGGCGTCGAGCCGGTCAACGGCCGCGACGTCTTCAGCCGCATCGTCTACGGCGCCCGGATCTCGCTGCTGGTGGCCTTCCTGTCCGCCTTCGTGGCGGTCTCGCTGGGCACCTTCTTCGGCATCGTCGCCGGCTACTTCGGCGGCTGGGTCGACGCCGCGATCAGCCGGGTCATGGACCTGCTGCTGGCCTTCCCGCAGCTGCTCTTCATCATCGCGCTGATCTCGGTCATCCCGAACAAGCTCTGGGGCTTCGAGGGTTCGGGCCTGCGCATCGCCGTCCTGGTGCTGGTGATCGGCTTCTTCGGCTGGCCGTACATCGGCCGCATCGTCCGGGGCCAGACCCTCTCGCTGCGCGAGCGCGAGTACGTCGAGGCGGCGCGCAGCCTCGGCGCGGGCCGCTTCTACATCCTCTTCCGCGAACTGCTCCCGAACCTGGTGGCGCCCATCACGGTCTACGCGACGCTGATGATCCCCACCAACGTGCTGACCGAGGCGGCGCTGAGCTTCCTCGGAGTCGGCGTCAAGCCGCCCACGCCGTCCTGGGGGGAAACCCTCGCCACGGCCGTGCGGACCTACGAGGACGATCCGCTCTTCATGATCTTCCCCGGCGTAGCGATCTTCATCACCGTGCTGGCCTTCAACCTCTTCGGCGACGGCGTCCGCGACGCCCTCGACCCGAAGGGCTCCCGCTAGCCACCGCAGGGCAAACCAGGAACCGGCCTCGTGCCGTACGTACACCGGAACTACAACGGAGGGTTGCGAGCATCGTGACTACCCATCGCACGTCGAAGCGCAGACTTGCCGCCGGCACGGCCGTCGTGCTCGCGGCCATGCTCACCGCGACCGCCTGTGGCGGCGGGGCCGACAAGAAGGACGACAAGGCCGCCGGCTCCGGCAGCGGCTTCAACGCGGGCATCGAGAAGGTCGCCAACGCGTCGGACAAGAAGGGCGGCGAGCTGAAGTTCGTCGGTACCCAGGACGCCGACTCGTGGGACCCGCAGCGCGGCTACTACGGCTTCATGTGGGACTTCTCCCGCTACTACACGCGCCAGCTGATCAGCTTCAAGCCCGGCCCCGGCAAGGAGAGCACCGAGCTCGTCCCGGACCTCGCCACCGCCAAGGCCGAGATCAGCGATGGGGGCAAGACCTACAAGTACACCCTCAAGGACAACGTGACCTGGGAGGACGGCTCGCCCGTCACCGCCCAGGACATCAAGTACGGCATCGAGCGCACCTGGGCGCAGGACGTCATCTCCGGCGGTCCGGTCTACCTCCAGCAGGTCCTCGACCCGAAGTCCGAGTACCCCGGCCCGTACAAGGACACCGCTCCGGACAAGCTCGGCCTGAAGGCGATCGAGACCCCGGACGCGAAGACCATCATCTTCAAGCTCCCCACGCCCAACGGCGACTTCGAGCAGATGCTGGCGATGCCCGCGGCGAGCCCGGTCAAGCAGGACAAGGACACGGCCGCCAAGTACGGCCTCAAGCCCTTCTCGAACGGACCGTACAAGATCGACTCGTACGAGCCGAACAAGAGCATGAAGCTCTCGCGCAACGAGAACTACAAGCCCGAGTCGGACACCATCCGCAAGGCGCTCCCGGACACCATCTCGGTCACGTTCATGGCGAACGCGGACGACATGGACAAGCGCCTGATGAACGGCGAGTTCGACCTCGACATCAACGCGACCGGCATCGGCCAGGCGGCCCGCGCCACCGCGCTGAAGGACCACAAGGGCAACCTCGACAACGGCCAGACCGGCTTCATCCGGTACGCGGTCATGCCGCAGACCGTCGCGCCGTTCGACAACATCGAGTGCCGCAAGGCCGTCATCCACGCGGCCGACAAGAAGTCCCTGCAGACCGCCCGCGGCGGCCCGCAGGCCGGTGGCGACATCGCCCCCAACATGCTCCCGCTGGGCATCAAGGGCTCGGACGCCAAGTACGACCCGTACGAGGTCCTGAAGAACGACGGCAAGCCGAACCTCGAGAAGGCCAAGGAGGCCCTCAAGGCCTGTGGCAAGGAGAGCGGCTTCAAGACCACCATCGCCGTCCGCAACAACAAGCCGGTCGAGGTCGCCACGGCCGTCTCGCTGCAGAACGCCCTGAAGCAGGTCGGCATCGAGGCCGACGTCGACCAGTTCGACGGCGCCCAGACCTCCGGCATCATCGGTTCGCCGAAGGTCGTCAAGGAGAAGGGCTACGGCATCATCATCATGGGCTGGGGCGCCGACTTCCCGACCGGACAGGGCTTCTCGCAGCCGCTGGTCGACGGTCGCTTCATCCTGCAGAGCGGCAACAACAACTTCTCCGAGCTGAACGACCCGGCGATCAACACGCTGTTCGACCAGGCCATCGCGGAGACCGACCCGGCCAAGGCCGGCGACATCTACAAGCAGATGAACCAGAAGGTCTCCGAGGCCGCGGTCTACCTGCCCTTCGTCTTCGACAAGACGATCACCTGGCGCAGCACCCGGCTGACGAACGCCTACACCACCGACGCCTACAACGGCCGCTACGACTACGCGTCCCTCGGTGTCATGAAGTAACGGTCCATCAGTCCAGTTCCAGTGTTCCAGTGCCACACCCGCTAGGCACGAAGGGCAGGTGATGGCCGCGGCTACGGCTTGGGGGCGCTCTCCAGAAGAGGGCGCCCCCGGTCCGCAGCCAGGCCGAGCGCAGTGCTTGCATACCTCATTCGACGGATCTTCGCCGTCCTCGTCATGCTGCTGGTCATCACGCTGGTGACCTTCGGAATCTTCTTCCTGTTCCCGAAGCTGATCGGGACGGACCCTGCCCTGTACTTCGTGGGCAAGCAGTCCGACCCCGAGGCCATCGAAGGCATCCGGCAGAAGATGGGTCTCGACGACCCGATCCTCGTCCAGTTCGGCAAGTTCGTCGTCGGGCTGGTGGCGGGTCGCACGTACGCCAACGGCTCCGACGTCACGCAATGCGCCGCGCCCTGCTTCGGATACTCCTTCAAGACCGAGCAGGAGGTCTGGCCGCTGCTGCTGGACTGGCTGCCGGTCACCCTCTCCCTCGCCATGGGCGCCGTCGTCCTCTGGGTCGCCGGCGGTGTCGCCACCGGCGTCGTCTCCGCCCTCAAGCGCGGCAGCGTCCTGGACCGCTCGGCCATGGGCGTCGCCCTCGCCGGCGTCTCCCTCCCCATCTACTTCACGGGCATGCTGGTCATCGCCCTCTTCTCCGACCAGCTCGGCTGGTTCGGACGACCGGAGGCGACCTTCGCCGAGGATCCGGCCAAGTGGTTCAACGGCATGATCCTGCCGTGGGTCTCGCTCGCCTTCCTCTACGCGGCGATGTACGCGCGGCTCACCCGCGCGACCATGCTCGAAGTCCTCAACGAGGACTACATCCGCACCGCCCGCGCCAAGGGCCTGACGGAACCCGTCGTCATCGGCAAGCACGCCATGCGCTCGACGATGACGCCGATCCTGACCGTGCTGGGCCTCGACCTCGGCGCCCTGATGGGCGGCGCGGTCCTGACCGAGTACACGTTCTCGCTGCACGGCCTGGGCTACAGCGCGGTGCGCGCCATCAGCGAGCACGACCTCCCCGTCATCCTGGGCATCACCCTGATCTCCGCGTTCTTCGTCGTCGCCGCGAACCTCATCGTTGACCTCCTGTACGCGGTGATCGACCCCCGAGTGAGGCTGTCATGACCGACCCGACGACCAAGACCGGAGAGTCCGCAGAGACCGGAGCGCTCAACCAGCCCTACGACGGGTCACGGCCCCCCACCGCCTTCCTGGAGGTCCGCGACCTCAAGGTGCACTTCCCGACCGAGGACGGCCTGGTCAAG
Organism: Streptomyces sp. A0592; assembly: GCF_004795115.1. Taxonomy (NCBI): domain Bacteria; kingdom Bacillati; phylum Actinomycetota; class Actinomycetes; order Kitasatosporales; family Streptomycetaceae; genus Streptomyces; species Streptomyces sp. A0592. The sequence goes on along the minus strand of NZ_SSBM01000022.1, from coordinate 52,107 downwards.
TCGGTCGACGGGCTCTCCTTCTCCCTGGAGAAGGGCAAGACCCTCGGCATCGTGGGCGAGTCCGGCTCCGGCAAGTCGGTCACCTCGCTGGGCATCATGGGCCTGCACCGCGTGGGCCAGTACGGCCGCCAGCGGGCCCGCATCTCCGGCGAGATCTGGCTCGACGGCAAGGAGCTGCTCTCCGCCGACGAGGACGAGGTGCGCAGGCTGCGCGGCCGGGAGATCGCGATGATCTTCCAGGACCCGCTGTCCGCGATGCACCCGTACTTCACCGTCGGCAAGCAGATCTCCGAGGCGTACCGGGTCCACCACAAGGTCGACAAGAAGGCCGCCCGCAAGCGGGCCGTCGAGCTCCTCGACCGCGTCGGCATCCCCGAGCCGCACAAGCGGTTCGACAGCTACCCGCACGAGTTCTCCGGCGGCATGCGCCAGCGCGCGATGATCGCGATGGCGCTCGTCAACAACCCCGAACTGCTCATCGCGGACGAGCCGACGACTGCCCTGGACGTCACCGTCCAGGCCCAGATCCTCGACCTGATCCGGGACCTGCAGAAGGAGTTCGGCTCCGCGGTCATCATGATCACGCACGACCTCGGCGTGGTCGCCGAGATGGCCGACGAACTCCTCGTGATGTACGGCGGCCGCTGCGTCGAGCGGGGCACCGCCGAGAAGGTCTTCTACGAGCCCCGCCACCCCTACACCTGGGGCCTGCTGGGCTCGATGCCGCGCATCGACCGCGAGCAGACCGAGCGCCTCATCCCGGTCAAGGGCTCGCCGCCCAGCCTCATCAACATCCCGAGCGGCTGTGCCTTCAACCCGCGCTGCCCGTACGCGGACGTGCCCAAGGGCAACGTCACCCGCACCGTGCGCCCCGAGCTCACGGCGCAGGACGACACCGGGCAGGACGGAACCCGTCACTGGTCCGCCTGCCACATGTCGCAGGACGAGCGGACCCGGATCTGGACCGAAGAGATTGCGCCGAAGCTGTGACCGACACCCAGAAGACGGATCCGGCCGTCACCCTTCCGGCACAGGCCACGGACTCTCCCGAGCCGCTGCTCAGGGTCACCGGACTGACCAAGCACTTCCCCATCACCAAGGGGCTGCTGCGCAGGCAGGCCGGCGCGGTCAAGGCTGTCGACGGCCTCGACTTCGACGTCCGGCGCGGTGAGACCCTCGGCATCGTGGGCGAGTCCGGCTGCGGCAAGTCGACCATGGGCCGGCTGATCACGCGGCTGCTCGAACCGACCGGCGGCACGATCGAGTTCGAGGGCAAGGACATCACGCACCTGGGGGTGGCGGGCATGCGCCCGCTGCGCCGCGACGTGCAGATGATCTTCCAGGACCCCTACGGCTCGCTGAACCCGCGCCACACGGTGGGCACCATCGTCAGCGCCCCCTTCAAGCTCCAGGGCGTGGAGCCGGAGGGCGGGCTCAAGGCGGAGGTCCAGCGGCTGCTGTCGCTCGTCGGCCTCAACCCCGAGCACTACAACCGCTACCCGCACGAGTTCTCGGGCGGCCAGCGCCAGCGCATCGGCATCGCGCGGGCCCTGGCGCTGAAGCCGAAGCTGGTCGTCGCGGACGAGCCCGTCTCGGCGCTGGACGTATCGATCCAGGCCCAGGTGGTGAACCTGTTGGACGACCTCCAGGAGGAGCTCGGCCTCACCTACGTGATCATCGCGCACGACCTGTCGGTCATCCGGCACGTGTCGGACCGCATCGCGGTGATGTACCTCGGCAAGATCGTCGAGCTCGCCGACAACAAGTCGCTGTACGGGGAGCCGATGCACCCCTACACCGCGGCCCTGATGTCGGCCGTGCCGGTGCCGGACCCGAGGCGGCGGGGCGCCAAGAGCGGCCGCATCCTGCTCAAGGGCGACGTGCCGTCCCCGATCTCGCCGCCGAGCGGCTGCCGCTTCCACACGCGGTGCTGGAAGGCCACGCAGATCTGCGCGACGCAGGAGCCGCCGCTGCTCGCGCTGAAGACCGGCCACCAGGTGGCCTGCCACCACCCGGAGAACGCCCCCGACCAGGCCCCGGGCGACAAGCCCCTCCCGGGCGCGGCGGACGCGGTGGCGACGGCGACGGAGTGACCCCGGTGCGGGCGGGCCGAACGGCCCGCCCGCACCCGTGCACCACCGGCCCCGCCCGGCAGAACCAGCCCCGCCCGGGAGCCCCTGCCGGCGGTGGCTGGGGAGATTGAGGCGCGGGGGGTCCGGGGGCAGCGCCCCCGCTACGGCGCGCCGCGTGCGTGCGAGACGAGGGGTCCGGGGGCGGCGCGGCGCCCCGGTTCCGGCCCGCGCCGGCATCGGCACCCGGCGGCGGCGGCGGAGCCCCGCATTCCGCCCGACCCGCCACAGGCGACAATGGCCCGGTGCTCCACGATCTCTTCCCGCCGGGGGTTCAGCATGCGCTGGACCTCGCCGGCATCTTCGTCTTCGCCACCTCGGGTGCCCTGCTCGCCGTCCGCAAGAACTTCGACGTCTTCGGCATCGCCGTGCTGGCCCTCGTCACCGCCCTCGGCGGAGGCCTCTTCCGCGACCTGGTCATCGGCGCCGTCCCGCCGGCGGCCTTCGGCGAGCTCAGCTTCTTCGTCACTCCGCTGCTCGCCGCCGCGTTCGTCTTCTTCCTGCACCCCGAGGTCCAGCGGATCAACCGGGCCATCAACGTCTTCGACGCCGCCGGCCTCGCCCTGTTCTGCGTGACCGGCACGACCAAGGCCTACGAGTACGGCCTGGGCCTGACCGCGTCCGCCGCGCTGGGCCTGGCCACGGCCGTCGGCGGCGGCGTGCTGCGCGACGTCCTGGTCAACGAGGTGCCCTCGCTGCTGCGCGACCGCGAGATGTACGCGGTGCCCGCCACCGTCGGCGCCGCGATGGTCGCCGTCTCCATCGCCCTGGACTCCCTCAACGCCATCACCACGGGCCTCGCGATCGTGACCACCTTCGTCCTGAGGCTCCTCGCCATGCGCTACCACTGGCGGGCGCCGCTGGCCTGGAACCGGCGCTCCTCGGTGGCCGAAGAGCCGTAACAAGAGAAAGCTACCGCTTAGTAGCAAGCGGGTGTACCGTCGTTCCATGTCATTTGCAGCTGCCCAGGCATCCATCGGCGACAGCGAGTTCGACCGCGACACCGCCATCACCGAGCGCGCGGGCGAGCCCGGCGTGTACGACGCGGAGCTCTCCGCCGGCTGGACGATCATCGCCGCTGTCAACGGCGGCTACCTGCTGGCCCTGGTCGGCCGGGCCCTGTCGGCGACCCTCCCGCACCCGGACCCCTTCACGGTGTCCGCGCACTACCTGACCTCCTCCGTGCCCGGCCCCGCCGTGATCCGCACCGAGGTCGTCCGGGTCGGCCGCACCCTCTCCACCGGCCAGGCCTCGCTCTTCCAGTACGACGAGCACGGCAACGAGGTCGAGCGCATCCGCGTCCTGGCCTCCTACGGCGACCTCGCGTCGCTGCCGGACGACGTGCGGACGGTCGCCGAGCCGCCGCTCATGCCGTCCTACGAGAACTGCATCGGCCCCGAGGCCGGCCCGGCGCCGATCCCCGGCAGCTCGGCCATCGTCGACCGGCTCCGGCTCCGCCTGGACCCGGCGACAGCGGGCTGGGCCGTCGGCGCGCCCTCCGGCAAGGGCGAGATGCGGGCCTGGTTCGAGCTGGCCGACGGCCGCGACGCCGACCCGCTCTCCATGCTCCTCGCGGTGGACGCGCTGCCGCCGACCGCCTTCGACCTCGGCCTGGTGGCCTGGACCCCGACCGTGGAGCTCACCACGCACATCCGCCGCCGCCCGGCCCCGGGCCCGCTGCGGATCTCCATCACCACCCGCAACCTGGCCGGCGGCTTCCTGGAGGAGGACGCCGAGGTCTGGGACTCCACCGACCACCTGGTCGCGCAGTCCCGCCAGCTCGCGCGCGCCCTGCGCATCTGACTCCCGCGCGCACGGCCGCGGCACCCGGCCGGGAAGCGGCGGGGCGGGTACGCCCCTCCCCGCGGCCCGGCCGGATCGGGGTCCCGCCGGGCGGAAGGGCACGGGCGGGCCCCTAGAATCGGGGGATCATGGCCTACCTCGACCACGCCGCCACCACCCCCATGCTGCCGGAGGCCGCCGCGGCGATGACCGCGCAGTTCGCCGCCACCGGGAACGCCTCCTCCCTCCACGCCGCCGGCCGACGGGCCCGCCGTACCGTCGAGGAGGCCCGCGAGGCCTTCGCCGAGGCGATCGGCGCCCGCCCCAGCGAGGTGGTCTTCACCGCCGGCGGCACGGAGGCCGACAACCTCGCCGTCAAGGGCCTCTACTGGGCCCGGCGCGACGCCGACCCCGCCCGCACCCGGGTCATCGCCAGCCCCGTCGAGCACCACGCCGTGCTCGACGCCGTGCACTGGCTCGCCGAGCACGAGGGCGCCCAGGTCGACTACCTGCCCGTGGACCGCTACGGACGTGTGCACCCCGACGCCTTCCGCGAAGCCGTCGAGCGCAACCCCGACGACATCGCCCTGGCCACCGTCATGTGGGCCAACAACGAGATCGGCACCGTCATGCCGGTCCGCGAACTGGCCGCCACCGCCCGCGAGGCCGGGATCCCGCTGCACTCCGACGCCGTCCAGGCCTTCGGACAGCTCGACGTCCACTTCGCCGACAGCGGCCTCGCCGCCATGACCGTCAGCGGCCACAAGATCGGCGGCCCCTACGGCATCGGAGCGCTGCTCCTCGGCCGCGACCAGACCCCCGTACCCGTCCTGCACGGCGGCGGGCAGGAACGGCACGTCCGCTCCGGCACCCTCGACGTGCCCGCCGTCGCCGCCTTCGCGGTGGCCGCCGTCCTCGCCGCCGAGCGGCGCGAGCAGTTCGCCGCCGAGGTCGGCGCCCTGCGCGACGAACTCATCGCCGCCGTCCTCGCGGCCGTGCCCGACGCCGTCCTCGGAGGGGACCCCGAAGAGCGGCTTCCGGCCAATGCGCACTTCAGCTTCCCCGGCTGCGAGGGCGACTCCCTGCTGCTCCTGCTCGACGCCCAGGGGATCGAGTGCTCCACCGGCTCGGCCTGCACCGCGGGCGTCGCCCAGCCGAGCCACGTCCTGCTGGCGGCCGGCACCGACCCGCAACTGGCCCGCGGCACCCTGCGCTTCTCCCTCGGCCACACCTCCACCAAGGAGGACGTCGCCGCCCTGGCCGCGGCCATCGGCCCCGCGGTGGAGCGCGCCCGGACGGCAGGCCTCAGCTGAGCGTCCGGGAGGCTCAGGCTCAGGCCGAAGCGGCCAGGGCCTCCCGGACCATCCGTATGTAGCGGTCCCAGTCCCAGTGCTCACCCGGGTCCGTATGGTCGGCGCCCGGCACCTCCGAATGCCCGACGATGTGCTTCCGGTCCGCCGGGAAGTCATAGCGGCGGCAGATGTCGGCGGCCAGCCGCGCCGACGCCGTGTACATGGTGTCCGTGAAGTCCTTCGGCCGGTCCACGAAACCGACGTGCTCGATGCCGACGCTGCGCTCGTTCATCGAGCGGTTGCCCGCGTGGAAGGCCACGTCCAGCTCACGCACCATCTGCTCCACATGACCGTCGCCGCGGACTATGTAGTGCGCCGAAGCCTTGTGCCAGGGGTTCTTGAAGGCATCCACCGAGGATTTGAAGCCGCCCTGTGTGACATGCACGACGATCCGGTCCACCCGGTAGTCGTCGGGCCGGTCCGCCATCCGCCAGTTCGCCGGCGAGGCCGCGGTCCAGCCCGCCCCCGCGTGGTCGATCTCGCCCTCCTTGCGCGGCTTGGCCACGCCCGGCATCAGCCACCACGCGCGCCTGATCTCGTCCTGCCCGGCGACCGCCCCCGCCGCGACGATCCCGAGCCCGCCGAGCAGCACCGCCCTGCGCGTCCGCCCCGGCTTCGATCTCTTGTTCCCCTGCTCGGCCATGTGATCCACCCCCTGTAGCCGATAACGCGCTGTGACCCCGCTCGGTTCCCCCGTACCCTGGACGGTGCTATGACTGAGAACCTGCCGCGCACCGACCGCCCCCTTCGCGTCCTGGCCGCCATGTCCGGCGGAGTGGACTCCGCCGTCGCCGCCGCCCGTGCCGTCGAAGCCGGACACGACGTGACCGGCGTCCACCTCGCGCTCTCCGCGAACCCGCAGTCCTTCCGGACCGGCGCCCGCGGCTGCTGCACCATCGAGGACTCCCGCGACGCCCGCCGCGCCGCCGACGTCATCGGGATCCCCTTCTACGTCTGGGACCTGGCAGAGCGCTTCCGCGAGGACGTCGTCGAGGACTTCATCTCCGAGTACGAGGCCGGGCGCACCCCGAACCCCTGCCTGCGCTGCAACGAGAAGATCAAGTTCGCGGCGCTGCTCGACAAGGCCCTCGCCCTTGGCTTCGACGCCGTCTGCACCGGCCACTACGCCACCGTCGTGCTGAAGGAGGACGGCTCCCGCGAGCTGCACCGCGCCTCCGACATGGCCAAGGACCAGTCGTACGTCCTCGGCGTCCTCGACGAGAAGCAGCTCGCCCACGCCCTCTTCCCGCTCGGCGACACCCTCACCACCAAGGAAGAGATCCGCGCCGAGGCCGAGGAGCGGGGGCTGGCCGTCGCGAAGAAGCCCGACAGCCACGACATCTGCTTCATCGCCGACGGCGACACCCAGGGCTTCCTCGCGAACCGCCTCGGCAAGGCCGAGGGCGACATCGTCGACGAGGCGACCGGGGAGAAGGTCGGCACGCACGACGGTGCCTTCGGCTTCACCATCGGCCAGCGCAAGGGCCTGCGGATCGGCCACCCGGCCCCCGACGGCAAGCCGCGCTACGTCCTCGACATCTCCCCGGTGAACAACACCGTCACCGTCGGCCCCGTCGAGGCCCTCGACGTCAGCGCCCTCACCGCGATCCGGCCCCGCTGGTGCGGCGCCGAGGCGGCCGCCCCGGGCACCTACACCGCCCAGCTGCGCGCCCACGGCGGCGAGACCGAGGTCTTCGCCGAGGTCGTGGACGGCGAGCTGCGGGTCTCCTTCACCGAGCCCGTCCGCGGTGTGGCCCCCGGCCAGGCGATCGTGCTCTACGACGGCACCCGCGTGGTCGGTTCCGCCACCATCGCGACGACGACGCGGGCCGCGGCCGCGGTCTGACGGGCTCCGGTCAGACCACCGTCAGGACGATCTTGCCGGTGGTCCGGCCCTGCTCGCCGATCTCGTGGGCCCGCGCCGCGTCCGCCAGCGGCAGCACCGTCTCGACCAGCGGCTTCAGCAGCCCCTTGTCCGCGAGGTCCGCGATCGCCTCCAGGCCCTTGAGGTCGGGGTCGACCAGGACCCAGGACGCGTTCACCCCGGAGGGGTCCGCCGGCACGGAGTCCGGGCCGGGCAGCGAGACCAGGTGCCCGCCGGGCTTGAGGACGTTCAGGCTGCGCTCGGCGGTGTCGCCGCCCAGCGCGTCCAGCACGACGTCGACGTCCGAGACCGCCTCGGCGAAGTCCACGGAGCGGTAGTCGATCAGCTCGTCGGCGCCCAGCCCGCGCAGCACGTCGTGCTTGGCGGCGCTGGCCGTTCCGATCACGTACGCACCGCGCGCCTTGGCGATCTGCACCGCGAGGTGCCCGACGCCGCCGGCCGCCGCGTGCACGAGCACCCGCTGCCCGGCCGTGACACCGGCGGTGTCCACCAGCGCCTGCCAGGCGGTGAGCGCCGCCAGCGGCAGCGCCGCCGCCTGCACGTGGTCGAGGGAGCCGGGCTTGCGGGCGAAGTGCCGCGCCGGGGCCACCACGTACTCCGCGTATCCGCCCGCCTGGCGCGGGAACAGCGGCATGCCGTACACCTCGTCACCGGGGGCGTAGATGGTCACGCCGGGGCCGACCGCCTCGACCGTGCCGGACACGTCCCAGCCGACGATCGGGGTCTCGCCCCAGGCGATCAGGGCGCCGCTGGCGCGGGTCTTCCAGTCGACCGGGTTGACGCCCGCCGCGTGGACCCGGACGAGGACCTCGCCCAGCCCCGGCTCCGGTCGCTCGATCTCCCGCTCGACCAGGTTCTCCGGGCCGCCCCACTCGTTGACGACGATCGCGCGCATCTCAGTCCGCCTCATTCCATCCGTTTGCATCCTCCACCGGGTCGTTTCCCGGCGACGTGTCCCAGATTCGGGCACCGGGCACTCGCCCGGTGTTGGCCGTTTGGCCACTATGTGACAGGATCTGGCCATGGGTGAGATGCAGGAGCACATCAAGGACACGACCCACGGCGGGAGCGGCGCGGCCGGCCGGCACCTGGTCGCGGTGCTGGCCCTGCCGGGCTTCCCCCCGTTCGAGCTGGGGATCCCCTCCCGGGTCTTCGGCAGCGCCGTCGACGACGACGGCGAGGCCCTCTACGAGGTCGTCGTCTGCACCTCCGACGGCGCCCCCGTGCCCAGCGACTCCGGATTCGCCCTCCAGCCCGCCGCCGGCCCCGAGGCCCTCGCCGCCGCCGACACCGTGATCGTCCCGCCCACCCACGCCATGCCCGAGCTCGCCCGCGGCGGGCCGCTGCCGCCCGCCGTCGCCGAGGCCATCGCCGGCATCCGACCCGGCACCCGCCTGGTGTCCATCTGCTCCGGCTCCTACGTGCTCGCCGCCGCCGGACTCCTCGACGACCGCCCCGCGACCACGCACTGGAACCTCGCCGACGAGTTCCGCCGCGCCTACCCCCGGGTCCGCATCGACGAGGACGTCCTCTTCGTCGACGACGGCGACGTCCTGACCTCGGCCGGGGTCTCCGCCGGAGTCGACCTGTGCCTGCACCTGATCCGCCGCGACCACGGCGTCGCCGTCACCAACCGGGCCGCCCGCATGTGCGTCGTACCGCCCTGGCGCGACGGCGGGCAGGCCCAGTTCATCGACCGGCCCGTTCCCGAGCCCACCGTCGCCACCACCACCGCCACCCGCGCCTGGGCCCTGGAACGCCTCGCCGAACCGGTCAGCCTCGCCGAACTCGCCGCCCACGCCCGGATGAGCCTGCGCACCTTCACCCGGCGCTTCCGCGACGAGGTCGGCATGACCCCCGTGCAGTGGCTCACCGCCCAACGCCTGGAGACGGCCCGGCACCTGCTCGAATCCAGCGACCTCCCCGTCGACCTCGTCGCCCACCGGTCCGGCTTCGGCTCCGCCAACTCCCTGCGCCAGCACATGCGCGCGTCCCTCGGCGTCTCCCCGATCGCCTACCGCCGCACCTTCCAGCCCGCCGCCCCGGCATGACCCCATAAGTAATCGCCAACGCCGCCGCCCGCTGACAGCATCGGATCAACGGCCCGCACCGGCGGGCCGATCGGAACCGACGGGGGAGCAGACCATGACCGCCTACGCCATCGCCCACATACGCCCCGAGACGATGAACGAGGACATCCTCACCTACATCGAGACCATGCAGTCGACCCTGGACCCCTTCGGCGGCCGCTTCCTCGTGCACGGCAAGGAGGTCGAGGTCCTCGAAGGCCCCTTCCCCGGCACCGTCGTCGTCATCGGCTTCCCCGACATCGAACGGGCCCGCGCCTGGTACGCCTCCGACGCCTACCGGGCCATCCTCCCCCTGCGCACGAAGCACATCCCCGGCGAGGTCATCCTCGTCGAGGGCGTCCCGGCCGACTACGACGCCTCGAAGACGGCCGCCGGCCTGCGCGCCCAAGCCGGCCTCTGATGGGCAACCGGGCCACCTTCGTGATCGCGGGCCCCGAGGGGTACACCCGCCATCGCTCCTCCTACGGCGCGGTGGCCCTGGACCTCGACCTGCTCGCCGGGCCCGAGGTGGCCGTCCCGTACCTGCGCGCCCACGCGTCCGACGACAGCTGGTACCCGGACGACATGGTCGAGGCGGGCATCCTCGCCGATCCCTGCCGCAGGCTCCTGCTGGTCTTCGCGTGGGAGGGGCCCACCGCCTCCCTGCGCACCCGGGCCGCGGGCCTGGAACTCCTGCGGCTCGCCTGGCCCGGCTGGGAGGTGCGCTGGCTCTACGACGGCCAGAGCGGGCTGCGGGCCCACCTCGGCCTCGCTCCGCAGGAGCCCGCCGCCGAGGTGTACCCCGGCCCGGCGCTGGAGCCGGACGACGAGGAGCTGGCCGACCCCGATCCGCTGGTCGCCGTGGTCACCGTCGGCACCGACCGCTGCCACGTCCTCGCCGACATCAACGACCACCCGGTCGAGGAGGGCCCCGCCCTGCTGGACCGGCTCCTGGACGCCCCCGACCACGGCCGGTACCGGCTGCGGGCGGATGCCGGCATCCACGTCGACCCGGCGCGGCGCCACGTCAGCTGGTGGCTGAACACGGCCCGGGCCCACGCCCGCACCGTCGAGCAGCGGTGGCCCGGTTGGACCGTGGAGTTCTGGGAGGACCGCTGGGCGGAGCACGAACGGGCCTCCGGCGGCCGCTTCGCCCCGCCCGCGCCCGACCGCGCCGCCGCGCTGGCCGACGTACGGGCGCAGGCGCTGGAGCGGTGGGCAGGGCCGCGGGGCGACGCGCGGGAACGGCTCGTCGCCGCGCTCCCGCACACCACGATCGGCCGGGGCTTCGCCCCCGCCGTCACGGCGGAGCAGGCTGCCGCCGCCCGCGCCGCCGTGGAGCGGGCCCACGCGGCGGCCGCCGCCACCTGACCGGCGAATTCGGCCACCTCGCCCCCGGGCACCGTCACCGGCACCGAACTCCCGCCCGCCGCCCGCGCCGCCGTGGAGCGGGCCCGAGCCGCAGCCGTCCCACCCGACCCCGGCCTCCGGGCCCCGGGCGCCCGCGGGACCGCCCTCGGCACCGGCCCACCTCCCGCCGCAGCAGGCCGGGCCGCCCGGCCCGGGCCGGGGCGGGGACCCCGGGGCTTCGCCCTCCGCGGCCTGCCGGACCTGCGAGCATGGGCGGTATGGCTACTCACCTGATCACCGGTGCCGGTTCCGGCATCGGCGCCGCCGTCGCGACCCGTCTGCACGCCCGCGGCGACGACCTCGTCCTCCTGGCCCGCGACGCCGCCCGCGGCAAGCAGCTCGTCGAGCGCTACCCCGGCTCCCGGGTCCTCGTGGGCGACCTCGCCGATCCCGACCGGCTCTCCTGGGCCTTCTCCAAGCAGGCGATCCCCGAGCGCATCGACTCGCTGCTGCACATCGCCGGGATCGTGGACCTCGGACCGGTGGGCGAGCTGCGCCCCAAGACCTGGCACCAGCAGCTCAACGTGAACCTGATCGCCCCCGCCGAGGTGACCCGGCTGCTGCTGCCCACCCTGCGCGCATCCCGGGCCACCATCGTCTTCGTGAACTCCGGCGCCGGCCTCAACGCCCACGCCGACTGGAGCGCGTACGCCGCCTCCAAGCACGGCCTGAAGGCCCTCGCCGACTCGCTGCGCGCAGAGGAGCGGGCCAACGGCGTCCGTGTCACCTCCGTCTACCCGGGCCGCACCGCCAGCCCCATGCAGGCCAAGGTGCACTCCCAGGAGGGCAAGGAGTACGACCCCGCCGACTGGATCGACCCCGAGTCGGTGGCGACCACCGTCGTCATGGCCGTCGACCTGCCCCGCGACGCCGAGGTCAACGACCTGTCCGTCAGGCCGGGCCGATGAGCGCAGGCGCGACCGGCGTCGGCTCGCTGCCCGGCGGTGACGCCCGCGAGGCCGCCAAGACCGCGACCGGTTCCTTCGAGGACTTCCCGTACCTGCCCGAACTGCCGGCCCGCGGGCCGGGCGCCGACATGATCGGCCGCTCGACCGGGCTGCTCGTCGACATGTACGCGCACGTGGAGCCCAGCGGCTGGCGGATCAGCGACCGGCCCGGGCGCGACACGCGCCGGGCCCGGTCCTGGCTGGGCGAGGACCTGGACGCCCTGGAGGAGTTCACCCAGGGCTACACCGGCAGGCTCAAGGTCCAGGCGGTCGGGCCGTGGACGCTCGCCGCCGCTCTGGAGCTGCACGGCGGCGAGGCGATGCTGCAGGACGCCGGCGCCTGCCGGGACCTGGCCGGATCGCTCGCCGAGGGCCTGCGCGAGCACCTCGCCGACGTGCGCAAGCGGATCCCCGGCGCCGACGTGGTGCTCCAGCTCGACGAGCCGTCCCTGACGGCCGTGCTGCTCGGCCGGGTCCGCTCCGCGAGCGGCTACCGCACCTACCGCGCCGTCGACCGGCAGGTCGTCGAAGGCACCCTGCGCGACCTGTTCGCCGTCCACGACGGCGAGGTGATCGTCCACTCCTGCGCGCCCGAGGTCCCCTTCGGCCTGCTGCGCCGGGCCGGCGCCACGGGCGTGTCGTTCGATTTCTCCCTGCTCACGGAGCGCGAGGACGACGCCATCGGGGAGGCCGTCGAAGGCGGCACGAAGCTGTTCGCCGGAGTGGTGCCGGGCACCGACGGCCCGTTGTCGGACCCGGGCGGTAGCGTCATGGGTGTCAGGAAGCTCTGGCGCAGGCTGGGGCTGGCCCCGGGGACTCTGGCGGAGTCCGTCGTGGTCACCCCCTCGTGCGGTCTGGCGGGCGCCTCGCCCGCCTACGCCCGCGCGGTGCAGGCACATTGCGTCAGAGCGGCGAGGTCGCTCGCCGACAACCCTGAGTGACGGTCGGGACGGGCCACGGGAGGACACGGCATGGCAGCCGAACAGCAGGACACGGCAGTACCGGCGGCGGTGCGCGAACAGCACCAGCTGCTGGCCGAACAGGTCGAGGAGCACCGCTTCCGGTACTACGTGAACGACCAGCCGGTCGTCAGCGACGCCGAGTTCGACAAGCTGCTGCGTTCGCTGGAGGCGCTGGAGGAGCAGTACGCGGAGCTGCGCACGCCCGACTCGCCCACCCAGAAGGTGGCCGGGGCGTACGAGACGGACTTCGCCTCCGTCGAGCACCGCGAGCGCATGCTCTCCCTCGACAACGCCTTCGACGACGAAGAACTGTCCGCCTGGGCCGACCGGGTGGCCCGCGACACGGGAACTGCCGACTACCACTACCTGTGCGAGCTGAAGGTGGACGGTCTCGCCGTCAACCTCACCTACGAGAACGGCCGCCTCACCCGGGCCGCCACCCGCGGCGACGGCCGCACCGGTGAGGACATCACGCCCAACGTCCGCACCATCGCCGACATCCCGGACTGCCTGTCCGGCGACCGGATCCCGGCGCTGGTCGAGATCCGCGGCGAGGTCTACTTCCCGATGGAGAAGTTCGAGGAGCTCAACGCGAGACTCGTCGCGGCGGAGGGCAAGCCCTTCGCCAACCCGCGCAACGCCGCGGCCGGTTCGCTGCGCCAGAAGGACCCCAAGGTCACGGCGAGCCGGCCGCTGCACATGGTCGTCCACGGCATCGGTGCCCGCGCGGGCTTCGAGATCGAGCGCCAGTCGCAGGCGTACGAGCTGCTGCGCGAGTGGGGCCTGCCCACCGCCCGGCACAACAAGGTGGTCTCCTCGCTCGCCGAGGTCCGGGCCTTCATCGCGGAGTTCGGCGAGAACCGGCACTCGGTGGAGCACGAGATCGACGGCGTGGTCGTCAAGCTCGACGAGATCGCCCTCCAGGGCCGCCTCGGCTCCACCGCCCGCGCCCCCCGCTGGGCCATCGCCTGGAAGTACGCGCCCGAAGAGGTCAACACCAAGCTGATCGACATCAAGGTCGGCGTCGGGCGCACCGGGCGCGTGACCCCGTACGCGCAGGTCGAGCCGGTGACGGTGGCGGGCTCCGAGGTCGAGTTCGCGACGCTCCACAACCAGGAGGTCGTCAAGGCCAAGGGCGTGCTCATCGGGGACACCGTGGTCCTGCGCAAGGCGGGCGACGTCATCCCCGAGATCCTCGGCCCGGTGGTCGACCTGCGCGACGGCACCGAGCGGGAGTTCGTCATGCCGGCCGACTGCCCCGCCTGCGGGACGGCGCTGCGGCCCATGAAGGAGGGGGACATCGACGTCCGGTGCCCCAATGGACAGACCTGCCCGGCCCAGTTGCGCGAACGGATCTACTACCTCGCCGGCCGGCAGTCCCTGGACATCGAGAACTTCGGCATCGTCGCGGCGGCCGCGCTGACCGGCCCGCTGGAGCCGGCCCGGTCGCCCCTGCTCGACGAGGGAGACCTCTTCGACCTGACCATCGAGCAGCTGCTGCCCATCAAGGCGTACGTCCTCGACCCGGACAGCGGTCTGCCCAAGCGCGACCCCAAGACAGGCGAGGAGAAGATCGTCACGGTCTTCGCCAACCAGAAGGGCGAGCCGAAGAAGAACGCGCTGGCCATGCTGGAGAACATCGCCGCCGCCAAGGACCGCCCCCTCGCCCGCGTCATCAACGGCCTGTCCATCCGCCACGTCGGACCGGTCGCGGCCGAGGCGCTCGCCCGCGAGTTCCGCTCCATCGCGGCCATCGAGGCGGCGACCGAGGAGCAGCTGACCGCCACGGACGGGGTCGGCGCCATCATCGCCGCCTCGCTCAAGGAGTGGTTCGCGGTCGACTGGCACCAGGAGATCCTGCGCAAGTGGCGGGAGGCCGGGGTCCGGATGGAGGAGGAAGGTTCCGCCGAGGAGGAGGGACCGCGGCCCCTGGAGGGACTGACCGTGGTCGTCACCGGCACTTTGCAGAGCCACACGCGGGACGGCGCCAAGGAGGCCCTGCAGAGCCGCGGCGCCAAGGTGACCGGATCCGTCTCGAAGAAGACCTCCTTCGTCGTGGTCGGCGACAACCCCGGCTCGAAGTACGACAAGGCCGTCCAGTTGAAGCTGCCCGTCCTCGACGACGCCGGCTTCGCCGTACTGCTGGAGCAGGGCCCGGACGCGGCACGCGAGGCCGCGCTCCCGGTGGACGGCGCGCCCGAAGGGGAGTAAGTACCCAAGGGCAATCCCCGAGGGGGGAGTGGCGAAGGCGAACGGATGCGTGGCGTGCGGCCGTACGGGCGGGCGCACGCCAGGCGCGGCGGACGGTGGTAAACGGCCGGTACAAGGCTGGTCGCAGGGCGGTGACCTGTCGGATCATCGGAGGGGTGACTGGGGGCCCCGGTCCAAACTCACCCGTTCGGCGGATACCGTACTGATGAGGATGGCTGGGTCGCATTCGGGCAACCACTGCCGACCGCTGCCCCTGGGAGCCTCCCGCGTCCTACTGTTGAGGGGTGCGCCTGTCGTGCACGGCTGCGGGATGCGATTCCGGCCGTGGTGGCATGACATCGGGGCCATCGCGTGACATCGGCATCGCCGGCTGTGAGAGGTACGGGCATGAAACCCACCGAAAGCGCCGACCCGTCACCTGAATTCGGCGGGGACATCCCGTCCATGCGGGCGGGCAGGCTCGGCGTCCTGCGGGCCAGGACGCCGGAGACCCGACCGGTCGACACCGGTGAGGGCGGGCAGGGGCGGCGCGGCGTGCTGCCCTTCCTCGTCGTGGGTCTCGCGGTCGTCGTGCTCACCACCGGCGTCGTGTCGGCCCTGAGCGGCCGTCATGCGCTGTTCCCCGGGGGGCCGGTCGGCTGGGCGCTGGCCCTCCTCACCGGCATCATCGTCGGCCACCTGGTCGCCCTCGGCCGGGACCGCTGGTGGGGCGGCACCGGATCGGGCGCCGCGCTCACCCTCGGCGTACTCATCCTCTACGGCTGGGTGCCCGCCGGACTCGTCTCGCTGGCCGTGGTCTCCCTCGTCGGGGCCGCCCGCCGGCACCGCTGGCGCCAGGGGCTGCTCCACGGTTCCGTCGACATCCTCGGCATCGGGGCCGGCGCCCTCGTGCTCGCCGCCTTCGGCGAGACGCCCACCGTCGAAACCCCGTGGCCGCCCACCACCTGGGGGCTGGACGCCCTCCCGGAGATCGTCCTCGTCGCCGTCGCCTATTTGCTCTCCACACGCCTCCTGCTCTGGATCGCACTGGCCCCGCGTGGCGGCGGGCTGCCCACCGTCGCCCGGACCGCCCTGATCCGACAGGCCTTAGTGGCGGTCGCGCTGCTCGGCATCGCACCCCTGATCTGCGTGGTCGCGGTCACCCAGCCGGTCCTGCTGCCGCTGTTCGCCGTACCGCTGATCGCGCTGGACTCCACCCTGTGGATCGCCCGGGCGCGCGCCGAGGAGCAGCTGCGGGACCCCCTGACCGGGCTGCCGAACCGGCAGTGGCTGCTGGAGCGCACCTGGTCCGCCCTCGACGAGGCTGAACGTTTGGGCACCCGGGCCGCCCTCGTGCTGATCGACCTGGACCGCTTCCGGGCGGTCAACGACACCCTGGGCCACCTGGCGGGCGACCGGCTCCTCCTCCAGATCGCCGACCGGCTGCGCCAGGCGCTGCCCGAGGAGGCCGAGGCAGCCCGCCTGGGAGGCGACGAGTTCGCCGTCCTCCTCCCCGTCGCCGACTCCACCACCAGCGCCCAGCGCATCGCCCGCCACCTGGTGGCGGAGCTCAGCTCCCCGCTCGACCTGGACGGCCTGACGCTCGTCCTGGAGGCCAGCGCCGGCCTCGCCGTCTTCCCCGACCACGCGCTGGACGCCGAGGGGCTGCTGCGGCGCGCGGACGTGGCGATGTACCAGGCCAAGCGGGACCGCACGGGCGTGGAGGTGTACGAGTCCAAGCGGGACAGCAACACCCCCGACCGCCTGGGCCTCCTCGGCGACCTCCGCCGGGCCCTCGACGCAGGTGAAGTGGAACTCCACTACCAGCCGAAGGTCCGCTTCGACGGCCAGGTCGCCGGGCTCGAAGCACTGGTCCGATGGGTCCACCCGGAACGCGGCCGGGTACCCCCGGACGAATTCATCGCGATCGCCGAGACCTCCGGGCTGATGCCGCACCTGACGGAGTACGTGCTGGAGACCGCCCTGGCCCAGGTGGCCCGCTGGCGGGCGCAGGGCCTGAAGGTTCCGGTCGCCGTCAACGTCTCACCGCGCGACGTCCACACGCCCGGGTTCGCCGGCGCGGTCGCCGCGCGGCTGGCCCGCCACGGGGTCCCGGCCAGCGGCCTGCAGCTGGAGATAACGGAACACGTCCTGCTGGAGGACCCCCAGCGGGCGGCGGACACCATGGCCGGCCTCACCGGGCACGGCGTGAAGATGTCCCTGGACGACTTCGGCACCGGCTACTCCTCCCTCGTGCACCTGCGCCGCCTGCCGGTCAGCGAGCTGAAGATCGACCGCTCGTTCGTGGGCCGGCTCGCCGTCGACACGCAGGACGCGGAGATCGTCCGCTGCACCGTGGACCTCGCCCACTCGCTCGGCCTGCTCGTCGTGGCGGAGGGCGTCGAGGACGACGAGACCTGGGAGCGGCTGCGGGACCTGGGCTGCGACGCCGTACAGGGGTGGCTGGTGGCCGCCGCGATGCCGCCGCAGGAGGCCACCGCCTGGCTGCTGGCCCGCGGTGAGCGCGGCTGGCGCCGCCCGGCGGACATCACGGCGGAACTGGCGGCGGCCGAGGCCGACGCGGTCTGACCGCCGTCCCCCGGCGGTGCCCCGCCGGCGCGGCGGTACCCCCGCGGGCAGGCCGCCGCCGCCGGGGCTTGGGCCCCGGACCCCGCGCCCCACACGCCGGCGAGGCTGAAACGGAGCCCCGCCGGCGTCCGGTGCGCGGGCCCGTGCCGTGGCTCGGGCCAAACCGTTTCGCAGGCCGGGCACCGGGCCCCATAGGATTGAGCCCGAAACGACACATCCACCCACCCCCAGAGGATCGCTGCATGCCTGGCATTACGCGCGAGGAGGTCGTCCACCTCGCACGGCTGGCGCGCCTTGAGCTGTCCAGCAACGAGCTGGATCACTTCGCCGGACAGCTCGACGACATCATCGGCGCGGTCGCCCGCGTCTCCGAGGTCGCCGACCAAGACGTCCCGCCGACCTCCCACCCGCTGCCGCTGACGAACGTCATGCGCGCGGACGAGGTCCGTCCGTCGCTCACCCCCGAGCAGGCGCTCTCCGGTGCTCCCGCCCAGGAGCAGCAGCGTTTCAAGGTGCCGCAGATCCTGGGGGAGGACTAACAGCCATGGTCGACATCATCAAGCTCACGGCCGCCGAGACCGCCGAGAAGATCGCCTCCGGCGAGCTCACGGCCGTCGAGGTGACCGAGGCCCACCTGGCCCGCATCGACGCCACCGACGAGAAGGTCCACGCCTTCCTGCACGTGGACCGCGAAGGGGCGCTCGCCCAGGCCCGCGCCGTCGACGCCAAGCGCGCGGCCGGTGAGAAGCTCGGCCCGCTGGCCGGCGTGCCCCTCGCCCTCAAGGACATCTTCACCACCGTCGGGGTCCCGACCACCGTCGGCTCGAAGATCCTCGAAGGCTGGATCCCGCCCTACGACGCCACCCTGACGCGCAAGCTGAAGGAAGCCGACGTCGTCATTCTCGGCAAGACCAACATGGACGAGTTCGCCATGGGGTCCTCCACCGAGAACAGCGCCTACGGCCCGACCGGCAACCCGTGGGACCTCACCCGCATCCCCGGCGGCTCCGGCGGCGGCTCCGCCGCGGCGCTCGCCGCCTTCCAGGCCCCGCTCGCCATCGGCACGGACACCGGCGGCTCCATCCGCCAGCCCGCCGCCGTCACCGGCACGGTCGGCGTGAAGCCCACGTACGGCGGCGTCTCGCGCTACGGCATGGTCGCCTTCTCCTCCTCCCTCGACCAGGGCGGTCCCTGCGCCCGCACGGTCCTGGACGCGGCACTGCTGCACGAGGTGATCGCCGGGCACGACCCGCTCGACTCCACCTCCATCGACGCCCCGGTCCCGCCGGTCGTCGAGGCCGCCCGCAACGGCTCGGTCGCCGGCATGCGCGTCGGCGTCGTCAAGCAGTTCGCGGGCGAGGGCTACCAGGCCGGCGTCGTCCAGCGCTTCAACGAGTCGGTGGCGCTCCTCAAGGAGCTCGGCGCCGAGATCGTCGAGCTGGACTGCCCGTCCTTCGACCTCGCGATGGCCGCGTACTACCTGATCGCGCCGTCCGAGTGCTCCTCGAACCTGGCCCGCTTCGACGCCATGCGCTACGGCCTGCGCGTCGGCGACGACGGCACCAAGTCCGCCGAGGACGTCACCGCCCTGACCCGCGAAGCCGGCTTCGGCGACGAGGTCAAGCGCCGCGTCATCCTCGGCACGTACGCGCTCAGCTCCGGCTACTACGACGCGTACTACGGCTCCGCCCAGAAGGTCCGCACGCTGATCTCGCAGGACTTCGAGAAGTCCTTCGAGAAGGTGGACGTGATCGTCTCCCCGACGACCCCGACCACCGCCTTCCCCATCGGCGAGCGCACTGACGACCCCCTCGCCATGTACCTCGCGGACCTGTGCACCATCCCGACCAACCTGGCCGGCAACTCCGCCATGTCGCTGCCCTGCGGCCTGGCACCGGAGGACGGTCTCCCGGTCGGGCTCCAGATCATCGCCCCGGCGATGAAGGACGACCGGCTCTACAAGGTCGGTGCCGCCGTGGAGGCGGCCTTCGTCGCACGCTGGGGTCACCCGCTGCTTGAGGAGGCACCGTCCCTGTGAGCACCAGTGCACTGACCAAGGCCAAGGGCTTCAAGAAGTCCAAGACCGGCACCTACCTGTCGATCGGCACCACCGCCTTCGGCGCCATCAGCGTGATCAAGCAGGTCAAGAAGGCCCGCAGCGAGAACGACGTGCTGAAGCTGGTCGACGCCGCCGTGTCCGCCGCCGCCATCGTCACCGGCCTCGCGATCCTGTACCGCGAGCTGAAGCGCCTGGGCGACGACGACGTCCTGCTGGGCTGAGAGGGAAAAGTTTCACCGTGAGCACCTACACCGAACTGATGTCGTACGAGGACGCTCTCGCCTCGTACGACCCCGTCATGGGCCTGGAGGTCCATGTCGAGCTCGGCACCAAGACCAAGATGTTCTGCGGCTGTTCCACCGAGCTGGGCGCCGAGCCCAACTCGCAGACCTGCCCCACCTGCCTCGGTCTGCCCGGCTCCCTGCCGGTCGTCAACGCGATCGGCGTCGAGTCGGCCATCAAGATCGGTCTCGCGCTGAACTGCGAGATCGCCGAGTGGTGCCGCTTCGCCCGGAAGAACTACTTCTATCCGGACATGCCGAAGAACTTCCAGACCTCCCAGTACGACGAGCCCATCGCCTTCAACGGCTATCTGGACGTCCAGCTGGAGGACGGCGAGATCTTCCGCGTGGAGATCGAGCGCGCCCACATGGAGGAGGACACCGGCAAGTCGCTGCACGTCGGCGGCGCCACCGGCCGTATCCACGGCGCGTCCCACTCCCTGCTGGACTACAACCGCGCCGGCATCCCGCTCATCGAGATCGTCACCAAGCCCATCGAGGGCGCGGGCGAGCGGGCCCCCGAGGTCGCCAAGGCGTACGTCGCCGAGCTGCGTGAGGTCATCAAGGCGCTCGGCGTCTCCGAGGCCCGCATGGACAAGGGCCAGATGCGCTGCGACGTGAACCTGTCGCTGCGCCCGACGCCCGAGTCCGAGTTCGGCACCCGCTCGGAGACCAAGAACGTCAACTCGCTCCGCTCCGTCGAGCGGGCGGCCCGCTTCGAGATCCAGCGCCACGCCGCGGTGCTCTCGTCGGGCGGCTCGATCGTTCAGGAGACCCGGCACTTCCACGAGGAGGACGGCTCCACCACGGCCGGCCGCATCAAGGACAACGCCGAGGACTACCGGTACTTCCCGGAGCCCGACCTGGTCCCCGTCGCCCCGGCCCGCGAGTGGGTCGAGGAGCTGCGCGGCGGTCTGCCCGAGATGCCGCGCGTGCGCCGCAACCGGCTCCGCGAGGAGTGGGACGTCACCGAGCACGACATGCAGTCGATCCTCAACGCGGGCGCGGTGGACTCCATCGTCGCCACGATCGAGGCGGGAGCCGACTCGGCCGCCGCGCGCAAGTGGTGGATGGGCGAGCTGGCCCGCAACGCCAACGAGCAGGGCGTCGTCGTCGACGAGCTGCCGATCACCCCGGCGCAGGTGGCCCGGGTCGCGTCCCTCGTCGCGGCCGGCGACCTGAACGACAAGCTGGCCCGTCAGGTCATCGAGGGCGTCCTCGTCGGCGAGGGCACCCCCGACGAGGTCGTCGAGAAGCGCGGCCTGAAGGTCGTCTCGGACGAGGGCGCACTCGGCGCGGCCGTCGACGAGGCCATCGCGGGCAACGCAGCCATCGCCGACAAGATCCGCGGCGGCAAGATCGCCGCGGTCGGCGCCCTGGTCGGCGCGGTCATGAAGACCACCCGCGGCCAGGCCGACGCGGCGCGCGTCAAGGAGCTCATCCTGGAGCGCCTGGGCGTCTCCGAGGGCTGACCCCTCCGGCCCTGACGGCCCGAACACCCCGAGGCCCCGCACCCGTTGGTGCGGGGCCTCGGTCGTCTCCCGCACACTGGACCGTCAAGGCCGCCGGAGGGCAGGGGGAGTTGCGGGTGGAGATCGGAGCGATGGTCATCGGGGTCGTGGGTGTCGCGGGCACCCTGGGCGCCGCGCTGCTCACTCAGCGCGGCACGGAGCGGGCGAAACGTCGGGAGATCGAACTGCTCCGCGGGCAGGAGGAGGTCCGTGAGAGCCAGGTGCTGCGGCGCACCTGCTACATCGATCTCAACCGTGACGCCAGGCAGTTCACCACCGCTCTGAACCGACACCTGCACGCCATGCAGGAGCCGGGTGTCGGAGGTGCCGACAGCGATGTACTGGAGGCGGCGAAGGACGCGCACCGCGACCGGTACTCCCAGGCTCAGATGATCGCTCCCGACGAAGTGCTGGCACGGGCGAGGCTCGTGAACCGCGCCCTTTACCAGCTATACGGTCAGGTCAAACGCCTGGAACGAGGGGCCCCCGAACCAGGCGAGACGATCCAGACCGCCGTCCGTGCGAAGGACGATGTCTGGGAGCTCATCGCCGAGATGCGTGCGGCGATGCGGCAGGACCTCGGTGTAGCGGGTGGGTCCGTCAGCGCTTGAGGACGGGGGCCGCCAGGACGGCGCTGCCGCGGCCCTTGCAGCCCTCCTCCACCTTGATGCGCAGCCGCAGGGCGCCCTTGATGTCCAGGGACTTGGTGACCGGCTTGCCCAGGTGGACCAGTTCGGAGAAGACCGCGGGCTTGTCGTCCACCGAGATGGTCAGCCGTGCCTGCTCCACGGTCGAGCCGTCGTCGATGCCGGCGGTGAACTCCAGCGTGGACCAGGCCCTGTTGACGTCGTACTCGATCGCCGCGCCGTAATAGCAGCTGCCGAGCAGCGCCGCCCCGTACTCCGTGGTGTTCAGCTTCGCGGAGCCGACCTCGAAGTTGTCGACGCCGCCCACCGAGGACAGCACGGTCAGGTCGGCGACGTTGCTGTCCTTGACCTCCCCCGGGGCGTGCGGGCTCGAGGAGCCCTCCGGGGTCGGAGAGGCACCGGGGCCGGAACCGTCCGACGAGGAGTCCGGGGACGGGCTCGCGGAGGCCGAGGAGGGCGCAGGGGCCGACGACTGCGACGCGCTTGCGCCGCCGGGCTTCCCGCTCGCGGCCGCGTCCCCCTTGTCCTTGTCGCCCAGGAACTTCACGCCGGCCACCGCGAGCGCCGCCAGAACGACGACGGTGACCGCCGAGCCCAGGACCAGGCCGGTCCGCCGCTTCTTCTTCGGCGGGGCGGGCTGAGCGGGCGGCGCCGGCGACAGGTTGTACGCGGGCCCGTACCCCTGCGGCACCGAGGCCGCCGGTTCCGGTACGGGTGCCGGCGCGGGCTCCGTCGCCGGCTGTGCGGGCTGCGTGGACTGTGCGGGCGGCGCCGGATCCGGCGCGGTCAGCGGCGCCGTCGGCGGGTCCGACGCGGCGGCACCGGCGGGCGCGGTCGGACTGTACGCGGGCGGTGGCGGCGCCGCCACCGCCGCGGCCGCCGGAGCCACCGTGGGGGGCGGAGGTGCGGCCGGCTTCGGCGGGGAGTCTTGGAGGGCGGCCCGCTGGGAGGTCGTGGACGTCGTCGTGGACACCACGGCGCGGCGTACGTCCTTCATCCATCCGGCCAGGTTCACCGGCCGCCGGGAGGGCTCCTCCGCGTACAGGGCCGTGATCCGGGCCCGCTGTTCGGCGTCCAGCACGGCGATCTGCGGCAGCTCGGCCATCGCCCGGGCCAGCTGCTGCGGAGAGGCGGGCGGCGACTCCCCGCTGAGCAGGAAGTACGCGATCGCCCCGAAGGCGTACCGGTCGGTGCCAGGGGTCCGCCTGCCCTCGAACACCTCGGGGGCCGCGTAGCCCGGGGTGAACCAGACCTCGGCCGTCTGGTGGTCGGCGGTCAGCTTGCTGAGGCCGAAGTCCACCAGCGTGGCCTGCCCGTGCGCGTCGACCATCACGTTGCCGGGGGAGAGGTCGCCGTGGACGACCTGGCGTCCGGAGGGCGTGGCCTTCCCCGAGTGCAGCCAGTCCAGCACCTCGGCCAGCTGCTCCAGAGTCCGCATGACCTCGCGCCGCTCGGCGGCGGTGGCGAGCGTCCGTTCGGCGCGCCAGTCCCGCAGGTCGAGCCCGTCGATGTGGTTCATGACGAGGACGAGCGCCCGTCCGGTCAGGGTGGACGACTCCCCGGGCCGGTGGATCGGTGGGCCCTCGAAGTGCTCCCGCACGCCCACGACGCCCGGCCGGTGGACGAATCTCAGCAGTTCGGCCTGCTCGTTCCACTTCTGGCTGATGCGGTCGAAGACCTCGGGCGTGATGGTGGTCTTGGAGTCGAGCACCTTGACGACCACGGGCTCCGACCCGCCGGCGAGTTCGATCTCCGCGAGGTACAGCACGGCCTCCCCGCCGCGCCCGATCGACCTGAGCAGGCGGTAGCGGTCCGCTGCCGCGTCCGGCCCGATGTGCAGATCCTGGCTGGTCAATTTCCCCCCAGCTGCCCTGTGTTGAGTGGGGGTCAGTCTGGCGTGGCCGGAATCGGTACGGCAATCGAAAGCGTGGATCTGCCCCTGCCGCTTTGTGCTGCGGTCGCCGAACAAGCCGGGCGCGCCCGCTTCGGCACCCTGCGGCCGGGCGCCGCCGGTCACCGACTTCCTCAGCGGTCCTGCGGTGCGCTGAGGAACGCGAGGCGGGCCGGCTTGGCCGGAAGGTAGATCTCGGGCAGGTCGATCTCCGGGAGCACGACCGCCGGGCCGAGGACGAACCCGGTGCGCTCCAGCCGTGCGATGGCCTTGGTGTTGCGGGCGTCCGGCTCGGCGACCACGCGCCGGGTGGCCGGGTCGGAGAACACGAAGGAGAAGAACGCCTCCATCAGGCTCGCGCTGAAGCCGGGCTGCGGGGTGCCCTCGCCGGGGCTGATCAGCAGGTGCACGCCGACGTCGCCGGGCAGCGCGTCGTAGCACTCGCTGACCCGGTCCTCGGCGCATTCGTACGTCTGGAACAGGGCGACCGGCTCGCCCTCGCGGGCCACGATGAAGGCGTGGTGGGTGGTGCGGCGGTCGACGTCCTCGTAGATCTCCCGGACCAGTTCGCGACTGGCCTCGCCCATGCCCCAGAAGCGGGCCCGCTCCTGCGTGACCCAGCCGTGGATCAGGCCGGCGTCGGCGGCCGGGTCGACCGGGGTGATGGTGACGGTGCCGAAGCCCTCGACGAGGTGCGTGTAGACGGGCTGGCGGGGGGAAACGGCGGAGGTCATATCGATTCCTTGGTGAGCCGGGTCCAGTCGGTGATGACGGGGACGAGTTCGCAGCGTGCCCACAGGGGGAGCTGGTCGCGGTGGTGGGGGGTTCCGGTGACGCCGTCCGCACCCAGCGGGACGGCCCAGAGGCTGTCCTCGCGGCGGGCCAGGTCCCAGACGTAACGGGCTGCCGACGCGCGGGCGGTGAGGTCGGTGAAGCCGGGCACGCAGGAGGTGGCGTTCACGCAGTCGTGGTCGCCGCCGAGGCCGGGCCACTCGGGGGCGTCCGGGTCGGGGACCGCCTGCCACGGGGTCAGCCGGTGGACCTCCGACCACGGGGTGTCGGGTGAGCCCGCCGCGGCCGTCTCCTCCAGGGCGGCGCGGACGTGCGCCGCACGGTCCAGCTCCGGCACCAGGGACGTGGTGAGCAGGCCTTCGAGCGCGTAACCGATCTTGGGAACCAGGTACAGCCACGGGTGGAACACCGCCGGTCCGGCGGGCGCCCCCGCCAGGTCCGCGAAGACGGGGTCGGCGGCGAGCCGCCGTACGGCCGCGGTCCGGAAGGCGGAGAAGGCGGTGGCGTCGGTGCTGTCGGCCTCCATGCGCCGGTCCCAGGCCAGCAGCCGGGTGCGCAGCTCCCGCGCGGCCGGCGTCAGGTCCTCGAAGCCGGGGAGCAGGGCGAGCAGGGGCTCGGCCGAGGCCAGGTACGTATCCCGGTGTACGTCGGCCATCGCCTTCGGGGACCAGTCCGCGGAGCCGCTGAGCAGCTCGCGGATGCGGTCGGCGCGGTGCGGCGGTGCGAACTCCACGCCGAGCGGGGCTGCGATGCCGCGCGCGTTCGCCATGACGGCGAAGCCCTGGACGGGCTCGGCGGGGGTCGGTGCCCAGCCCTGCCAGAGGTGCTCCGGCTCCCACGCGGGCACGGGGCGCAGCCGGTTGGTGCCGTGGCGCAGCGGCACGGCGCCCGCGACGCGGTGCAGCAGGCCGCCTTCGGTGTCGGCGGCGTGGACGACGTTGACCGGCTCGGCCCAGCCGTCGAGGGCGCGGTCGATGTCGGCGACGGTGCGGGCGCGCAGCAGGGCGGGGAGTGCGGCGAAGCCGAGGTCGCGGCGGACGCGGGGCGGGTAGCGCAGGGAGAGGGTCTGGGTGCTGCCGTCGGCGCTGCTCGCGGAGGCGGCGGCGCCGTCGGTGTCGGCGTCGGTGTCGCTGTCGAGGTCGCCGTCCGCGCGCACGATCACCGGGCCGCGGGCGGTCTCCAGGATCTCCACCTCGACGTCGTCGCCGCCCGCCACGGAGATGGTCTCCGTGTGGCGCGCCACGGCCTCCCAGACCCCGTCCGGGCCGAGCGCCTCGACGCCGCCGTCGGCGCCGCGGCGCAGCCGCTCGACGTACAGGTCCTGGTAGTCGGACATCGCGTTGGTGATCGCCCAGGCGGCGGAGCCGGTGTGCCCGAAGTGGGCGAGGCCGGGCACCCCGGGGACGGCGAGGCCCAGGACGTCGTACTCCGGGCAGGCCAGGCGGATCTGCTGGTAGACGCCCGGGTCCTCGATGAAGCGGTGCGGGTCGCCCGCGATGATCGCCGCCCCGGTGGTGGTGCGGTCGCCCGGCACCATCCAGCCGTTGCTGCCCGCGATGCGGGGGCCGTCGGTGGCGAAGAGGGTGAGCGTCTCGTCGCCGAGGGCGCGGGCCACGCGCTCGCGCCACAGCTTGGTGGGGAAGCCGGCGAACAGGATGTGCGTGGCGACCCAGATCGCCAGCGGCACCCACGGCTCCCAGGGGGAGGGGGCGAGGCCGGTGCGGGCGAAGCGCTCGTCGCGGGCGGCGCCGTCGGCCAGGCCCTCGTTGACGCCGTCCACGTACGCGCGCACCCAGGCGGCGGTCGCGGGATCGTCGGCCTCCATGGCCTCGTAGCAGAGGCGCGCGGTGTCGGCGAGGCGGCTCTGGCGGGCGAAGCGGTCCCAGACGACGGAGTCCGGGCCCAGGAAGGAGGCGCTGGACCCTTCGGCGCGGTGTCGTTCGACCTCCAGCTG
This sequence comes from Streptomyces sp. A0592, assembly GCF_004795115.1. Taxonomy (NCBI): domain Bacteria; kingdom Bacillati; phylum Actinomycetota; class Actinomycetes; order Kitasatosporales; family Streptomycetaceae; genus Streptomyces; species Streptomyces sp. A0592. Next base: position 25,657 of record NZ_SSBM01000022.1, on the reverse strand, counting down.
CCAGGCGCGGTCGAAAGCGGTGACGCGGCCCTGGGCGCGGGCGAGCCCGAGTTCGTCCGATGCGCGCAGGTGGGGGATGCCCCAGGGGTCGCGGAAGACGTCGTAGGATTCCGGGGACTGCCCGTGGGGCTCGTCCTGGGCGCCCGGGTACGACTCCGGGTCGCTCTCGCTGCTCACACTGCTCACGCTGCTCACACTCTTCCCCGACGTGCATTTAGGTTAGGCTGCCCTAACTATAAAGGTGTCAGGGGAGGGGTCGGACATGGCGGTCGGCAAGGGTTGGGAGGGCGTGGTCCTCAAGCTCCTGCGGGGCAAGGACTTCACGTTCACGGTGACCGGGGCGGAAGACGTCACGGAGCACTATCGCAGGGTGTACTTCACCGACGGCGGGCTGCTGGCCGCCGCCGGCGAATCGCTGCACCCGACGATGTGGGTGCGTGTCTGGTTCCAGAACGCGGACAAGCCGCACCAGCGCGCGTACACACTGGTCGACCCCGATCCCGAGGCCGGCACCTTCTGCTTCGAGTTCGCGCTCCACGACGGCGTCGCCAGCGCCTGGGCGCGGGGCGCCCAGCCGGGCGACACCATCGAGGCCACCGTCCAGGGCACCGGATTCACCGCCCCGGCTCCGGCGCCGGAGCGCCTGCTGGTCATCGGCGACCCCGCCTCCCTCCCGGCGATCAACTCGCTGCTGGACTCCTTCCCCGAGCTGCCCGCGACCATCTGGTTCGAGACCCAGCACACCTCCGACACGGAGCTGCCCGTACGCCTGGACGCGGACCGGCACGACCTCCGCCGGGTCCCGCGCGACGGTACGGCGCTGGCCGACCGGGTCCGGGCCGAGTTGCCGGAGCTGCTCGGGGACCCGGGATCCGCGTACGTCTGGCTGGCCTGCGACACGGCCACGACCCGCACCCTGACGGCCTACCTGCGCAAGGACCTCGGCCTGCCCAAGCAGCGGGTGAACGGCCTCGGTTACTGGCGGCCCGCCTAGTGCTGTGACCGGAAAGGTTCACCGTGTCGCGGCGCCCGGCACGGCACCTCGCCGCGTTGTCGGACCACGCACGTACGTCCGGTACGGGCCGTGGCCCTCCGCCTTGCGATCCACCGCACCGGACACCGCGCCCCGGCAAACCTTTCCGGCCACAGCACTAGACACGGCGGCCCGGGCGCACAGCTTGCGCGCAGGCCCGGGCGTACGGCCGAATCCCGGTCACGCCCCCTATGCCCCGGTAGCGCCGTCGATCGCCTCGCGCAGGAAATCGGCGTGGCCGTTGTGGCGGGCGTACTCGTGGATGAGGTGCAGCATGACCAGGCGCAGCGAGGCCTCCTCCTCCCAGCGCGGCACGTACGCCGTCACCTCCAGGGACTCGGCGGCCGCCTCGATGCGGCGGGCGTGCGCCACCTCCTCCTGCCAGGCGGTGAACGCCTCGGCGCGGTCGGAGCCGGAGGCATGGTAGGCGGCCTGGAAGTCGTGGCTGTCCGACCACAGGTGGGGGAGTTCCTCGCCGCCGACGACCCGGCGGAACCAGTGCCGTTCCACCTCGGCCATGTGCCGGACGAGGCCCAGCAGGGACAGGGTGGACGGCGGCATCGAGGCGCGGCGCAGCTGTTCGTCGGTGAGGCCCTCGCACTTCAGGGCGAGGGTGGCCCGGTGGTAGTCGAGGTAGGCCCGGAGGGTTTCGCGTTCGCCCCCGGTCAGGGGCGGGCTGGTGCGTTCCATGCCGGCGATCCTGCCCGTCGGCCCCCGTGCCGCGGAACCCCCTGCCCGCCCGCGGGGTGGGCCGGGCCGGATCGCCCGCGCGTTTTCAGTCCGTGTCCGGGCCGGGCCGCGTCCAGATGTACGGAACCGTCACGCCCATCACCCCGAAGCCCAGTCGCTCCAGGATCGGGCGGCTGTCGTCCGAGGCGTCCACCTGCAGGTACGGGATGCCGAGCTGCGCCGCCAGGCGGGCGCGGTGCGCGACCAGCAGGCGGTATATGCCCCGGCCGCGCCACTGCGGGACCGTGCCGCCGCCCCACAGGCCCGCGAAGGCCGTACCCGGCAGCATCTCCATCCGGGCCGCGCTGACCGGGGTGTCGCCCGCCATCGCGACCACCGCGGCGATGGTCTCCGGCTCGTCGCGCAGTCGGCTCAGCAGGGCCTCCCGGATCCGGGGCCGCTCCGTGCCGAAGGCCCCCGCGTGGACCCGCATCATCAGGTCGACGCCGGCCTCGTCCGCCACCACCCGCAGGGTGATTTCCTCCGGCGGCTCCACCGGCAGCTGCGCGAGCTCGGCCACCCGGCCCACCATCAGCGTCTCCGGCGGCTCCGCTACGAAGCCCGCGGCCCGCAGCCGGTCCCCGAGGTCCGCCGGCCGGTCGTGCTCGTACAGCTTCCACTCGAAGTCCGGACAGCCCTGCTCCGCGAAGAACGCCACCTGCGCCGCGATCTGCGCATCCGCCGTCTGCTCGTCGAGGTCAGACCAGAGGACGCCGTTCCACCCGAGGCCGGGCACGCTCTGCCGGACGACCCCGCCCACCCGCTCCACGAGGGCGTCCGCGCCGTCCGGTCGGGCATCCTCGCGGACCTCGGCGTCGTAGCGGGCGCGCACCTTCAGCAGCTCATCAGGATCCATCGTCATCCGCCCAGCTCACCAGTGTCCGGTCGGCCCGCACAACTGCATTAGCCTCACCGGCGTGAACGACGACCTCACCATCTATACCGGCAAGGCCGCCCCCGACGCCGCCGCAGACCGCGGCTGGCTCCTCGGCCACTTCAAGGACCCGGCCGATCCCCGCCACAGCGAGGACGTGGAGATCAAATGGGGCGTCCACGCCCAGGGCGACGAACGCGAGCGCTGGGCGACCGCCGAGAAGCGCACCGCCCTGCTGGTCCTGATCAGCGGACGCTTCCGGCTGGAGTTCCCGGGGCGGACCGTCGTCCTCGCCGAACAGGGCGACTACGTGCTCTGGGGCCGCGGCGTCGACCACTCCTGGTACGCGGAGGAGGACGCGGTCGTCCTCACCGTCCGCTGGCCCTCGATCCCCGGCTACCGGGTGGACGAGCCCGAGGACCGCACCGACGCCCTGTCCGCGGACACCTCCGGCCGGCCCCCTGCCGACATCTGAGTTCCCGCGCACCTCCCGGCCCCCCTGTGATGATGCACACGAAAAGGGCCAACGATCACGAAACGCTGGGATCGTGCAGGTAGCAGACCATCTGGGCCGAACCGCGGGGCGATCCCCCGGGCTTCGGCCGGGCCTTCACGAGTTCACGCGTTCTTTGCGACGGGCTGTCTCCCGGTAAAGATCCGAACCCACCAGGGAGCACGTCCGTTGGCAGTCTTCGCGCGGTGGTGCATGCGCCACCGCCTCCTCGCCGTCCTGATCTGGCTGCTCGCCCTCGGCGGGACCGCGGCTGCCGCAGTGACCGCCGGAGCGGCGTTCTCCAACAACTACGAGGTCCCCGGCACCGAGTCCGGCAGAGCGAACGACCTCCTGCGCGAAGGCTTCCACGGCCAGGGCGGCGACACCGACACCATCGTCTGGCGGGCCCCGGAGCATCAGAGCGCGCGCACCCCGGACATCGAGCAGCGCATGACCCGGGCGCTCGACGCCGTCGCCGCACTGCCCGGTGTCGGATCGGTCGCAGGCCCCTACGGCCCCGGCCCCGAGAGCGCCGCACGCATCAGCCCCGACGGACGCACCGCCTACGCCGTCGTGACCTTCGACCAGCCGGCCGACTCCGTACCCAAGGGCCAGGCCGCGGCGGTCGTCGACACCGCGAAGAACCCCACCACCGAGGCCGGCGGACTCCAGGTCGAGCTGGGCGGCCGCGCCATCCAGCTCACCGAGGCCCCCACCGCGCACCTCGCCGAGGTCATAGGCGTGGCCGTCGCGGCCCTCGTCCTCTACCTGGCCTTCGGCTCCCTCGCCGCGAGCCTGCTCCCGATCGCGACCGCCCTCGTCAGCGTAGGCACCGCCTATTTCGGCATCACCCTGCTCGGGCACGCGATGCCGGTCGCCGACTTCGCCCCCATGCTCGGCACCCTCGTCGGTCTCGGCGTCGGCATCGACTACGCGCTGTTCATCGTCACTCGGCACCGCAAGGGCCTCGCACGGGGCCTCCCGGTGGAGGAAGCGGCGGCCGGAGCCGTCGCCACCACCGGCCGGGCCGTCGTCTTCGCCGGCGCCACCGTCTGCATCGCACTGCTCGGCATGCTGGTGCTGCGGCTGAACTTCCTCAACGGCGTCGCCATAGCCGCGTGCGTGACGGTCGTCCTGACCGTCGCCGCCTCGGTCACCCTGCTGCCCGCCCTCCTGTCCTGCATAGGCATGCGCGCCCTCTCCGGCCGTGAACGCCGAAGGCTCGCCGCCGAGGGCCCGCAGCCCGAGCGCACCTCCGGCTTCGCCGCCCGCTGGTCCGCCTTCGTGGAGCGCCACCCCAAGCTGCTCGGTGCCGTCGCCACCGCCGTCATGGTGGTACTGGCCGTGCCCACCCTCTCCCTCCACCTGGGCACCTCCGACCAGGGCAACAACCCCGCCGGCTCCACCACCCGGCAGGCCTACGACCTGCTCGCGGAGGGCTTCGGACCCGGCGCGAACGGCCCGCTCGCCGTCGTCGCCCGCCTGGACGGAGCAGGGGACCGGCTCGCGGTGGACCAGCTGGAGCAGGCGCTCCGCACGACGCCGGGCGTCGCCTCCACCGGCCCCGCCGTCTTCAACCGCAGCGGCGACACGGCCGTCCTGACCGTCGTACCGGACTCCGCCCCGCAGTCCAGGGCCACGAGCGACCTCGTCGACACGCTCCGCCAGGACGTCATTCCGCGCGCCGGCCAGGGCAACTCCATGGAGGTCCACGTCGGCGGTGTGACGGCCGCCTACGACGACTTCGCCGAGGTCATCGTCGGGAAGCTGCCGCTCTTCGTCTCCGTGGTCATCGCCCTCGGCTGCCTGCTCCTGCTGCTGGCCTTCCGGTCCATCGGCATCCCGCTGAAGGCGGCGGCCATGAACGTCGCCGCTGTCGCCTCCTCCTTCGGCGTCGTGGTCGCGATCTTCCAGTGGGGCTGGGGCAGCGAACGGCTGGGCCTGGGCAGCGCCGGCCCCATCGAGCCCTTCCTGCCCGTGATCATGGTGTCCGTCCTGTTCGGACTGTCCATGGACTACCAGGTCTTCCTCGTCAGCCGGATGTACGAGGAGTGGCTGGAGACCGGAGACAACCGGCGGGCCGTACGCGTCGGCCTCGCCGAGACCAGCCGGGTCATCAACTCGGCGGCCGTCATCATGATCTCCGTCTTCCTCGCCTTCGTGCTCAGCGGCGACCGGATCATCGCGATGTTCGGCATCGCGCTCGCCGCGGCCGTCGCCCTCGACGCCTTCGTGCTGCGCACCCTGCTCGTCCCGGCACTGATGCACATGCTCGGCGGCGCCAACTGGTGGCTGCCCGCCTGGCTCGACCGGAGGCTGCCCCGGATCAGCATCGAGCCCCCCGAACACCGGCCGCATGCGAAACTTCCGGCACAGCGGTCCGGCGAGGTCCTCACCACGAGCGAGGACGACGCCGAGCCCGCCACCGCCTCCCGGTGATCCGGCCCACCGCCGCACGAGACCCAAGGAAGAAGCCGCATGTTCTCCATAGACCTCGCCGAAGGCGCCCAGCTGTTCCCGCTGGAGGCCCGGCATGCCGAGGAGTTCTTCGCGCACATCGAACGCGGACGCGAGTACATCGGCCAGTACGTCGGCTTCCCGGACCGCTCCCCGGACGTCGACTCCGCCAGGGCCTTCCTGGCCAAGTACGCCGTGAAGGCCGGTGAGGACGGCGCCCGCTTCTTCGGTATCCGCCTCGACGGCACCCTGGTGGGCGGCGTCCTCTTCCCCAACTTCGACGCCGACGGCGGGAACTGCGAGATCGGCTGCTGGCTGGAGCCCACCGCGGCCGGCCGCGGCCTGGTGACCAAGGCCTGCCAGGTCCTGATCGACTACGCCTTCGGCGAGCGCGGCATGCACCGTGTCGAGTGGCACGCCGCCACCGGCAACAAGAAGAGCCTCGCCGTCGCCGAACGCCTCGGCATGACCCGCGAGGGCGTCATGAGGGAGAACTACCTCCACCGCGGCGTCCGCCAGGACACCGAGGTCTGGTCGATCCTCGCCCACGAGTGGTCGGCCGCCCGCACCTCCTGAGGCACGCCGATCGGGCCCCGCCCGTCGCGGGGCCCGATACGGCCACGACCACCGGATTCTCAGAGAAATCTCAGACACGGCCCCTACGGTGCCCCGCATGGACACCACGAAGACCCCCGCCCCGAACGCCGCCGAGGCGGACACCCAGGTCGACCTCGAGAAGAGTGAGACCACCCAGGACGCCGCAGCCGAGGCCCAGGCCGACGCCGACCTGGCCGCAGCGACCGACGCCGACGCCGCGCTCACGGACGCCGACCTCGACGACGACTTCGCCGAGGACCGGGACGACGCGGAGCAGCCGAGCCACGTCGGCTCCGCGGCCTTCGCGATCGTCTCCGCCGGTCTTTCCGTCGTCGCCCTCAGCGGAAGCTGGGTCGCCGGCATCGTGTCCGAGCGCGCGAGCATCGCCGCCCGTCTGGAGCTGAGCCAGGCCGCCGACGCCAACGCGCAGATCGCCGCCCAGTTCGTCGACCCGTGGCACACCACCGCCATGGTCAACGGCGTCTTCTCGGCCCTCGCCCTGATCATCGCCACCTTCGTGCTGGCCCTTCCCGCCTTCAGCACCCCCGAGCGCACCCTCCCCACCTGGGTGCGGTCCGTCTCCTGGGCGGGCATCGGCCTCGGCGCCCTCGGCATCCTGCTCTTCGTCCTCATGTACTTCGACCTCCTCCTGGCCATCCCGAAGGCAGCCGCCTAGGCAGTGCCTTAGGGGGCCGCGGCCCGTCCCGCGCGATCCGCCCGGTACTAAGGCCCCCGGCACTGCACGGATGCGGCATGCGGCCGATGCGCCGGTACCCCCTGGGACGCGAATCTCGGATCACACCGAACGAGGTGCCGACAACCGCGACCAGGGAGTACGAGATGTTCGAGCACGAGATCGCCGCAGCCGCCCGCACCACCGACCTCCTCCGTGAGGCCGCCGCGTACCGGTTCGTCCGGGAAGCCCGGAAGGCGCGCCGCACCTCCATGCGCAGCCAGGAACCCCGAGGGCGGGTGACAGGATCCGGCGCCCGCGGCGCCCGCTCGGCGCCCCGGCCCGCGTGAACCGGCGAGCGATGCGGAGCGAACCCATATCGGGTGCCGCCGGCCGGGGCCTCTGTGCGATGCTCGGCGACGTGGAGACCAGATCTGTCAGCCCGGTGTTCGTCGGCCGCGCCGACGAACTGGCCGTACTCACCGACGCACTGACCCGCGCAGCGGACCGGGAACCGCAGGCCCTGCTCATCGGGGGAGAGGCCGGGGTCGGCAAGACCCGCCTCACCGAGGAGTTCCTCTGCGAGGCGGACCGGCTGGGAGCCGTCGTCGCCGTCGGCGGCTGTGTGGAGATAGGGGCGGAGGGACTTCCCTTCGCCCCCTTCTCGACGGCCCTGCGCACCCTGCACCGGCTGCTCCCCGAGGAACTGGCCGCCGCGGCCGCGGGCCAGGAGGACGAACTCGCCCGGATCCTCCCCGAACTCGGCGACACCCCCCGAGGCCCGCACGACGAGGAGAGCACCGCCCGGCTCTTCGAACTGACCGCCCGGATGCTGGAGCGGCTCGCCGCCGACCGCACCGTCGTCCTCGTCCTGGAGGACCTGCACTGGGCGGACACCTCCACCCGGCACCTGCTGTCCTACCTCTTCCGCACCCTCGGCAGCGGCCGGCTCGTCGTCGTCGCCACCTACCGCTCGGACGACGTCCACCGCCGCCACCCGCTGCGTCCGCTCCTCGCCGAACTCGACCGGCTCCGCACCGTCCGGAAGATCGAGCTGTCCCGCTTCAACCGCGCCGAGGTCCGCCGCCAGCTCGCCGGCATCCTCGCCGCGCAGCCCGACGAGGACTTCGTGGACACCGTCTTCGACCGATCCGACGGCAACGCCTTCTTCGTCGAGGAACTCGTCGCCTCCCGGGAGAGCGGCTGCCGCACCGGACTCACGGAATCCCTGCGCGACCTCCTCCTCGTCCGCGTCGAGGTCCTCCCCGACGAGACCCAGCGCCTGGTGCGGATCGTCGCCGAGGGCGGCTCCACCGTGGAGTACCCGCTGCTGCGCGCCGTCGCCGGACTCACCGAGGACGAACTGATCGAGGCGCTGAGGGCCGCGGTCGGAGCCAACATCCTGCTCGCCACCCCCGACGGCGACGGCTACCGCTTCCGGCACTCGCTGGTCCGCGAGGCCGTCAGCGACGACCTGCTGCCCGGCGAGCGCGCCCGCGTCAACCGCCGCTACGCCGAGGCGGTGGAGGCCGACGCCCATCTGATCCGCGCCGAGGAGCGGATCATCCGGCTGGCCAGCTACTGGTACACCGCGAACGACCCCGCCAAGGCACTGCCCGCCGTACTCGCCGCTTCGGTCGCGGCCCGCCGCCGCCACGCCTACTCCGAGCAGCTGAACCTGCTGGAGCGGGCGCTGGACCTGTGGGACAGCGCCCCGGAGGAGGTCCGCGAGGACCTTCGCCCGGCCGACTACGCCGACGTCTACCCGCCCTGCGGCTGCGACCCCGCGACCACCCCGCTCCAGCGCCTCGACCTGCTGGCCGAGGCGACCGTCGCGGCGCGCTACGGAGGGGAGCGCGAACGCGCCCTGAAGATCACGAAGACGGCGCTGCGCCTGCTGGAGGAGCACGCCGACCCGCTGCGCGCCGCGTGGTTCTGGACCGAACGCTCCCGCCTGGTCGCCTCCCTCGGCCGAGGCGACGGCTGGGAGGAGATAGCCAGGGCGCAGGAACTCGTCCGGGGGCTGCCCCCGTCCCAGGTGCACGCCGAGGTCCTGGTCCGGGCCGCGAGCTGGGGCATGCTCCACAAGCCGGGACCGGGCAACCTCGCCGCCGCCGAACGCGCCGTCGAGTACGCGCGGATGGTCGGCGCGGCCGAGACGGAGCTCAACGCCCGGATCACGGTCGGCGCGCTCCTCACCGACGCCGGCGACGGCCCCGGGGGCCTCGCCGAGATGCACGCGGTCCGGGAACGGGCCACTGAGCTCGGGCTGGCACTGCTGGCAGGACGTGCGCATATCAATCTCACCTCTCAGCTGGAAAGCCTGGGACGGTCCCACGAGGCCGTGGAACTGTGCGAACAAGGGGCCGAACTGGCCCGGAGGTCCCGGTTGCTGGACACCGAGGCCTGGGTCTTCGGGAACATGGCCGAGAGCCTCTACAGCCTCGGCCGCTGGGACGAGGCCGCCGAAGCGGCCCGGCGCACCCTGCAGGTCGGCCGGAGCGCAGCCCCGCGCGGCTCCGCCTCCGCGCGGCTCGGGTACCTCGCACTGGCCCGGGGCGAGTTGACCGAGGCGGCCCACCGGCTCGCCGCCGCCCACACCCACTTCGGCACGCACGAGACCCAGCCCCAGCACCGGATCCCGCTGCACCGCCTGGCGATCGGGATCGCCGCGGGGGAGGGCCGGATCGCCGACGTCCGCACCGGGACGGCCGCCGCCGTGGACCACGGCTTCCCGCTCGGACAGCACCGCTACGCCTGGCCCCTGCTGCTCGCGTCCGCCTCCGCCGAGGCGGACGCCCGAGGGCTGCCCGCCGCCGAGGCCGGTCGCGCGGCGGCCCTGGACGTGCTGCGCACCGCTGCCCGCACCCTCGCCACCCCGGTCCCGGTGTGGACCGCCCACGCCGAGTACCTGCGGGCCGAACTGCTGCGGGCCGAGGCCCGGGACACCGTCGCCGACTGGACCGCCGTGGAGGAGTCCGTCCGCGCGCTGGAGCGCCCGTACCTGCTGGCCCGGGCCCGCTACCGGCTCGCCGAGACCCTGCTGGCCGTCGGCGACCGGGAACCCGCGGCCGCTCTGCTCCGCGAGGCCCACGCCACGGCCGACCGGATCGGCTCACGCCGGCTGCGTGAGGACCTGGCCCTGCTCTCCCGGCGCGCCCGGATCCCGCTGACTGCCGACGACACACCCCCGGAAGCCCCCGAACCGGAGCCGGACCCGGCCGAGGCCCTCGGCCTGACCAGCCGCGAGCAGGACGTGCTGCGCCTGGTGGCGGCGGGGAGCACCAACCGAAGGATCGCCGAGGAGCTCTTCATCTCCCCGAAGACGGCGAGCGTGCACGTCTCGAACATCCTGGCCAAGCTGGGTGTCACCGGCCGCGGCGAGGCGGCCGCCCTCGCCCACCGGCTACGGCTCTTCAGCCCGCCCGGCCCGGTCGGCCCGCCCGGTGCGGGGCCGGTCAGTGATCGTCCGCGGGCTCCTCGTCCACGCGTATGAGCACCCTGCCGGAGTCGAGGTCTATCGGACCCCGTCCCGGGTCGTTGTCGCCCACGTCGGTCCGGGACAGCTCCAGCCGCTTCTTCTCTTCGTTCGTGTGCTTGCGTCCCGGGTTGAACAGCTCCTCGATCATGTTGAACACCGTCTCCACGCACCTTTCGCCCCCGGCCGGGAGCATGCCGGTCACCGCACTGTCAGGGTCAGGATCCTGTCGTCGCCCGCCTCCGGCGACCCGCGCCCGTCCGTCTCGCTCGTGACCAGCAGCAGCCGGTCGCCTCCGAGAGCGATCACCGTCCGCAGCCGGCCGTACTTGTCCTGCAGGAAGGCCTCGGGCTCGGCGACCGGCTCCGTCCCGGCCAACGGGATCCGCCACAGCCGCGCGCCCTTCAGCCCGGCCATCCACACCGAGCCCTCCGCCCAGGCGATGCCGCTCGGCGAGGCCTCGTCGGTCCGCCACACGGCCACCGGATCCCGCAGGCCCGGCTTGCCCGCCTTCCCCTCGGCCTCGGGCCAGCCGTAGTTCGCGCCGGGCTCGATCAGATTCAGCTCGTCCCAGGTGTTCTGGCCGAACTCGGCCGCCCACAGCCGTTTGTCCTTGTCCCAGGCGAGGCCCTGCACATTGCGGTGCCCGTAGGAGTAGACGACCGAATCGGCCTCCGGATTGCCGTGCACCGGATCCCCGTCCGGGGTCATCCGCAGGATCTTGCCGCCGAGCGACTTCTTGTCCTGCGCGAGACCGGTGACACCGGTCTCTCCCGTTCCCGCGTACAGCATCTTGTCGGGGCCGAAGGCGATCCGCCCGCCGTTGTGGATCAGCCCCTTGGGGATCCCCCGGAACACGGTGTCCGGCGCGCCCAGTTGCTGCCCGGGAGGTCTCTGCTCGTCATAGCGCAGCCGTGCGATCCGGTTGTCGGACGCGGTCGTGAAGTAGACGTACACCAGACGGTCCGAGGCGAAGTCGGGCGACAGCGCGAGGCCCAGCAGGCCCCCCTCGCCGCCCGGGTCCACGCCCGGAACCTCGCCGATCTGCGTCACCGCGCCCGACCCGGCCGCGACCCGGCTGATCGTCCCCTTGTCCCGGGAGGCGACCAGCAGGTCACCCCCCGGCAGCGGGGCCACGCCCCAGGGGGACTCAAGGTCCTTGGCGGCCTCGCCGGTGACCGTCACCGCGCCTTTCGCCGGCGGCGCGGACACCGACGGTGAGGCGGTCCCGCTCCCCGAAGGGCCCGGCGACCCGGACCCCGCCGCCGTCGCACCCGGTGGGGAACCGCCCCGCCCGGTGTCCGAGGCGCCCTCCGGGGAGCACCCCGTCACCAGCAGTGCACCGCACCCGGCCAGCGCCACCGCCGCCAGCACGCTCCGGCGCCGCGCGCCGGGACCCTCGCACCCCACCTGCCCGGGAGAACTTCCGTATCGCATCGCCCTGCTCCCTTCCGGTCCTCCGATCCTGCCCTTCACCCGTCTCAACAGCCGGGGCAGTTCCCGAAGTTCCACCACTCGTACACCCGATCGAGTGGTTGTGGGCGGTCAGTCCCAGGCTCCCACGTCGACCGGAAGGTCCGCGATCTCGGCCAGGTCCGCGGCCGTGAGCCGCAGCTGCGCCGCCCGTGCGTTCTCCACGGCCCAGTGCGCCCGGTCCGCACCCGGCACCGGAACCACCTGTCGCCCCTGGGCCAGCACCCAGGCCAGGGCCACCTGCGCGACCGTGACCTCGGGTCCGTGCCGCCGGGCCACCCGCCGCAGCCCCGCCACCAGCACCTGGTTCGAGGCCATCGCCTCCGCCGTGAAACGCGGGTGCCGGGCCCGGACGTCCTGCGACTCGAAGCCCTCGCCCGGCGTGAGCGTCCCCGTCAGGAAACCGCTGCCCAGCGGCATCGCCGCCAGGAACCCCACCCCGCGCGCAGCGCACCACGGCAGCAGCTGTCGCGCCGCCTCCGGCGACCACACCGACAGCTCCGCCTGTACCGCACTCACCGGGAACACCTGCTGCAGCCGCTCCAGGTGCCGCAGCGTCGTCCGGTACCCGCGGTCACCGCGCCGCCCGGCCCCCGGGCCGGCTCCGGCCCCCAGCGCGCAGAAGCCGAGCGCCCGCACCTTCCCCGCGCTCACCAGCTCCGCCATGGCCCCCCAGGTCTCCTCCACCGGAACCTCCGGGTCCACCCGGTGCAGCTGGTAGAGGTCTATGACGTCCGTGCGCAGCCGCCGCAGCGAGGCGTCGCACGCCCGCCGCAGGTACCCGGGCCTCCCGTCGGCCACCACGTGCTGGTCGCCGGCCCGCAGCCCGACCTTGGCCGACACGAACGCGTCGGACCGCCGCTCCCGCAGCACCCGCCCCAGCAGCAGCTCGTTGGTGAACGGCCCGTACACATCCGCCGTGTCCAGCAGGTTCGACCCCAGGTCCAGCGCCGCGTGCACGGCGGCCACAGACTCGTGCCCCCGCCGCCGAGAAGGCGCGTACGCCCAGCTCATCGGCATACAGCCGAGGCCGACGGCGCCCACGCTCAGCGCCCCTGCCCCGATCGACCTGCGCTCCACCGCTGCGTCCCCCTCCACTTCGGCCACCAAACTAACGGCTTGATCAAGACGGCTTGGCATAGCCTCGTGATCATGACTGCAATGCCCCGGGACGTCTGGCTCCCCTTCCCCGCAGAAGAGGTCGCCGGCCTCCCCGACTCCTTCCGGTACCGCCAGTGGGACGGAGAGGACGCCTTCCCGGCCGATCCGGCCGACTGCGTCTTCTACGCGGCCCCCTACATGAAGTCCGCCGAGGTCACCGTGCGCCCGCTCGCGGCCATGCCGGCCGTCCGGGTCGTCCAGACCCTGACGGCCGGCATCGACGACGTGCTGGGCCGCCTCGGAGACCTGCGCCCCGGCGTACGGCTGTGCAACGCCGCAGGGGTCCACACGGCCAGCACCGCCGAGCTGGCCCTCGCGCTGACCCTCGCCTCCCTGCGCGGCATCCCCGGCATGGTCCGCGGGCAGGACCGCGAGGAATGGCACTCCGGCTTCTACGACGCCCTCGCCGACAAGTCAGTTCTGATCATCGGCTACGGATCCATCGGCTCGGCCATCGAGGACCGGCTCGCGCCCTTCGAGTGCGAACGGATCGAACGCGTGGCCCGTTCGGCCCGGACCACCGCCCGGGGCCCGGTGCACGCCCTCGCCGACCTGCCGGGGCTGCTGCCGCGGGCCGACGTGGTGATCCTCGTGACCCCCCTGACCGACGCCACCCGGGGTCTGGCCGGCGCCGAGTTCCTCGGCCGCATGAAGGACGGGGCCCTGCTCGTGAACGTGTCGCGGGGCCCCGTCGTCGACACCAAGTCCCTGCTGGCGGAAGTGGAGTCGGGCCGGCTGCGCGCGGCCCTCGACGTCACCGACCCGGAACCGCTGCCCGCCGGCCACCCGCTCTGGCACGCGCCGAACGTCCTGATCACACCCCATGTCGGCGGCAGCAGCTCGGCGTTCGAGCCACGGGCCAAGCGCCTGCTGGCCCGCCAGCTCACCCGCTTCGCCGCCGGAGAGCCCGTGGAGCACACGGTACTGATCACCGAGTGACACCCCACCCCTGTACGCTCCGCAGTCACTCGAATGCGATCGGTTGCAGCAACTCCCCGCTCGGTAACGGAGCGTAGAGCAACTATGTCCCTGAGTGACGAAAGTGGTGTATCGTCCGGAAGAAGGGGCTGCGCCAGGAACGTCTGGCGCTGGGGAGTGATCGGACACTTTGGGGGGCGACGGGCGATGCACGGCCAATGGACGAAGGATCCGATGCGGCAGAGCCGCCGGAGGCGACGCTGCCGAGACTGGACCGCGCCGGAACCAGCCGGCGAGGGGGACCGGTGAGTACCCCGGGGGCGGCGCTCCTGGACCGGCCGTCGGTCTCGGGCGGCGGAGGCAAGGGCCTGGCGATGCAGCTGATCCTCGCGGTCGTCAGCGGCGGTTACGCCGTCGGCGCAGCCCTCAACTGGGGGTCCGAGGAAGTCGCCGAGATCATGGGCGACTTCGGGCTCAGTGTGGCCGGTCTGCTCGCCGCCGTCTCCTGCTACACCTACGCACGCACGATCGACAGCCGGGAACGCCCCGCCTGGCTGCTCTTCGCCTTCTCCTCCCTCATGGGCGCCTGCGGCAACGCCGTCTGGGGCTGGTACGAGGTGATCCTCGGCCAGGACGTGCCGAAGCCCTCGCTCGCCGACTTCGCCTTCCTCTGCTTCGCGCCGCCAGCCATCGTGGGCCTGCTCGTCCTCGCCAAACGCCCGGTCACCCGCGCCGGCTGGGTGTGCCTGGGACTCGACTCCTGGCTCATCGGCGGCTCCCTGCTCACCCTGTCCTGGAGCCTGGCCCTGGCCCACGCGGCGCGGACCGCGCAGTCGGGCGCCCCCGGCAGCGTCCCGCGCGCCGCGCTCTCCCTCGCCTACCCCCTCCTCGACATCGCGCTCGTCTCGATGGTCCTCGTCCTGCACTTCCGGCGGAGCGAGACCAACCGCTCCGCCGTCAACACCGCCATCGCGGCGCTGGCCCTGACCGTCCTCAGCGACGCCCTGTTCACCTCGCCGCTGCTGAGCGCCGAGTACCAGTCCGGACAGCTGCTCGACGCGGGCTGGTTCGCCGGCTCGCTGCTGCTCGCGTACGCGCCCTGGGGCGCCCGACGCATCCACCAGAGCCAGATGCCGGCCGGGCACCCGCGCCGGGACCGGCCGCACAGCCGCCCGATCACCGGATCACTGCCCGCCCTCACGCCGTACCTCGCGGCCGCCGTGTGCACCCTCGGAATCCTCTACAACGTCGTGGACGGCCGGAAGGTCGACAGGATGGTCGTCTTCACCGGCTGCACCGTCGTGCTCGCCCTCGTCATCCGGCAGGGCATCATGCTCCTCGACAACATCGCACTGACCCAGGAGCTGGCCCAGAAGGAGAACCACTTCCGCTCCCTGGTGCAGGGCTCCAGCGACGTCATCATGATCGCCGCGCCCACCGGGACCCTGCGCTACGTCAGCCCAGCCGCCGCCGGGGTCTACGGCCGCGAGGCCGAGGAGCTGGTCGGCACCGAACTGGCCACCCTGATCCACCCCGACGACCTCGGCAGAGTGGTCCACGAGGTACGCCGCTTCCTCGCCGCACCGCCCACCGAGGAGCCCACCACCCGCATCGAATGCCGCTTCAAGTCGGGCGGCGGCGAGTGGCTCAACGTGGAGTCCACCGTCAACCGCCACCAGGGCGGACTCATCCTCAACAGCCGCGACGTCACCGAGCGCGTCCGGCTCCAGGCCCAGCTCCAGCACAGCGCCGAACACGACCCGCTGACCGACCTGCCCAACCGGGCCCTCTTCACCCGCCGCGTGCGCCAGGCCCTGACGGGCCGCCGCGCGGGCGACCACAGCACCGCCGTGCTCTTCATCGACCTCGACGGCTTCAAGGCGGTCAACGACACCATCGGCCACCAGGCCGGCGACGAACTGCTCATCGAGGCCGCCCGCAGGCTCCAGGACTCGGTCCGGGCCGGGGACACCGCCGCCCGGCTGGGCGGCGACGAGTTCGCCGCGCTGATCCTGGGCGACGGCAGCCGCGACCGCAGCGCCCGCGAGTACCAGGTGCGCGAGATCGCCGACCGGCTGCGCGCCAGGCTGTCCCAGCCGTACCGGATCGGCGGCAGCGAGGTGCGGGTGGCCGCCAGCATCGGCGTGGCCTTCGCCGACCCCGGGATCACCCCTTCGGACCTGATGCGCAACGCGGACCTGGCGATGTACCGGGCCAAGGCGGGCGGCAAGGACCGCGTCGAGACCTACGCCCCGCAGATGCAGGCCGAGGTGGTGCGCAAGGCCGAGCTGGCGGGCCGGCTGCGCACCGCGCTGCACGAGGGCGAGTTCGCCCTGCTGCACCAGCCCGTGGTCTCGCTGTCCACCGGCGAGATCGCGGCCGTCGCCGCGCAGGCCCGATGGCGTTCCGCCCAGGGGATCCTCTTCACCCCGGCCGAGTTCCTCCGGGTGGCCGAGTACAGCGAGGGCGCGGCGGGCGGCGGTGCCGCGGCCGGCGCGGGCCCGGACGCCTCGCGCACCGCCGAGCTGGGGCGCTGGCTGCTGGAGGAGGCCGTGGAGCAGGCCGCCGACCGGCGCCGGGCCGGCCACGACGTACCCGTGGCCGTACGGATGACCGCCCAGCGGCTCCTGGACAGTGCCATGCCGCTCGGCTCGGTGGAGGCCCTGCTGACCCGGCACGGCCTGCCGTCCGGGGCCCTGGTGCTGGAGCTGGCCGTGTCCGACCCCAGAGTCCCCTTCGACGACCTGGAGCGGCGCCTCGCGGCCCTGCACCGGCTCGGAGTGGGAATCTCCCTCGACGGCTTCGGCAGCGGCTATGCGGCCATCAGCGCCCTGCGCCGCCTCCCCGTGGACATGCTCAAGCTGGACCGGGGCCTCGTGGAGGGAGTGGTCGAATCCGCCCGCCTGCACAAGATCACAGCCGGTCTCTTGCGCATCGCAAACGACCTGGGCATGCGCTCGGTGGCCGACGGGGTGGACCTGCCCGAGCAGGTGGCCGCGCTGCGTGCGATGGGGTGCACACACGGCCAGGGGATGGCCTTTTCCGGCCCCCTCGACGAGTACAGGCTGCGGCGCGCGCTGGTGCGCGGTACGTTCCCAGTACCGGGCGGAGCGGCCCAGCCCGCACTGGCGGGCGGCTCCTCCGGGGGCTCGATGGTCATCCGTAGAGGCTCACATAATGAGACGCCCGTCCCACCTACTTGACATCACCCTCTCGCCGGAGGGAGGGTCAGTGCCATGCGCACCCGAATTCTCGTACTTGGAAAGCGCGTCGGCTGAAGCTGGGACCTGCATGTCCCCGCTCAACACCCCCGACGCGCTCCCCTCGCTTGCCTCCTGGCACGAGGGGTTTTTTGTTGCACTGGCACAGAGTCGAATCCGCGTAAAACCCTCAGCTTCGAGAAGAGAATGCCGATGACCGAGCAGGCCACCGGGGCCCACCATCCGCAGCCGCGGCCCCGTTCCGGCGGACACCAGTCCGCCGCAGTTGAGCACGTCACGGGTGCGCAGTCCCTCATCCGCTCTCTCGAAGAGGTGGGGTGCGACACCGTCTTCGGGATTCCGGGAGGTGCCATCCTCCCCGCGTACGACCCGATGATGGACTCGAAGAAGGTCCGTCACATCCTGGTCCGCCACGAGCAGGGGGCCGGCCACGCCGCCACCGGCTACGCCCAGGCCACCGGCAAGGTCGGCGTCTGTATGGCCACGTCCGGACCGGGCGCCACGAACCTGGTCACCCCGATCGCCGACGCGCACATGGACTCCGTCCCCCTCGTCGCGATCACCGGCCAGGTCTCCTCCAAGGCGATCGGCACCGACGCCTTCCAGGAGGCGGACATCGTCGGCATCACCATGCCGATCACCAAGCACAACTTCCTGGTCACCAAGGCCGAGGACATTCCGAGGACGATCGCCGAGGCGTTCCACATCGCCGCCACCGGCCGCCCGGGCCCGGTCCTCGTCGACATCGCCAAGGACGCCCTGCAGGCGAAGACCACCTTCACGTGGCCGCCCTCCCAGGACCTCCCCGGTTACCGGCCGGTCACCAAGCCGCACGCCAAGCAGATCCGCGAGGCCGCCAAGCTCATCTGCCAGGCCAAGCGCCCGGTCCTGTACGTCGGCGGCGGCGTCATGAAGTCCGGCGCGACCGCCGAGCTGAAGGTCCTCGCCGAGCTGACCGGCGTCCCGGTCTGCACCACCCTGATGGCGCTGGGCTCCTTCCCCGACAGCCACCCGCTGCACGTCGGCATGCCCGGCATGCACGGCAGCGTCACCGGCGTCACCGCGCTGCAGAAGTCGGACCTGCTGATCGCGCTCGGCACCCGCTTCGACGACCGCGTCACCGGCAAGCTGGACAGCTTCGCCCCCTTCGCCAAGATCATCCACGCGGACATCGACCCGGCCGAGATCGGCAAGAACCGCGCCGTCGACGTCCCGATCGTCGGTGACGCCCGCGAGGTCATCGCCGACCTGATCCAGGCCGTCCAGGCCGAGCACACCGAGGGGAACGCCGGCGACTACACCGCCTGGTGGAACGACCTCAACCGCTGGCGCGAGACGTACCCGCTGGGCTACGACCTGCCCGCGGACGGCAGCCTGTCCCCGCAGCAGGTCATCGAGCGGATCGGCGCGCTCGCGCCGAAGGGAACGGTCTTCGCGGCAGGCGTCGGCCAGCACCAGATGTGGGCCTCGCACTTCGTCAAGTACGAGGAGCCCCGCACCTGGCTGAACTCCGGCGGCGCCGGAACCATGGGCTACGCGGTCCCGGCCGCGATGGGCGCCAAGGTCGGCATGCCCGAGCGCACGGTCTGGGCGATCGACGGCGACGGCTGCTTCCAGATGACCAATCAGGAACTGGTCACCTGCGCCCTGAACAACATCCCGATCAAGGTCGCGATCATCAACAACGGTGCGCTGGGCATGGTGCGTCAGTGGCAGACGCTGTTCTACAACCAGCGGTACTCCAACACCGTCCTGCACGCCGACGAGACCGGGCACGACACGGTCGGCTCCCAGCTCGGCGAGTCCGTCGCCCCCCGCAAGGGCACGCGCGTCCCGGACTTCGTCAAGCTCTCGGAGGCCATGGGCTGCGTGGCGCTGCGCTGCGAGGACCCCGCCGACCTGGACAAGGTCATCGCCGAGGCCAACGCGATCAACGACCGTACCGTCGTCATCGACTTCATCGTCCACGAGGACGCCATGGTGTGGCCGATGGTCGCCGCCGGTACCTCCAATGACGAGGTCATGGCAGCCCGGGGCGTCCGTCCCGACTTCGGCGACAACGAAGACGACTGAGCCGAGAGAGCCTGAGAGAGAGAACGCCTCACATGTCCAAGCACACGCTCTCCGTCCTGGTCGAGAACACGCCCGGCATCCTCGCCCGGATCGCCGCCCTGTTCTCCCGCCGCGGGTTCAACATCGACTCCCTCGCGGTCGGCGTCACCGAGCACCCCGACATCTCCCGCATCACCATCGTCGTCAACGTCGAGGACCTCCCGCTGGAGCAGGTGACCAAGCAGCTGAACAAGCTGGTCAACGTGCTCAAGATCGTCGAGCTGGAGCCGCACAACGCCATCGAGCGCGAACTCGTCCTGGTGAAGGTCCGCGCCGACAACGAGACCCGCTCGCAGATCGTCGAGATCGTCCAGCTGTTCCGCGCCAAGACGGTCGACGTCTCCCCGGAGGCCGTCACCATCGAGGCGACCGGCGGCTCCGACAAGCTCGGCGCGATGCTCAAGATGCTGGAGCCCTTCGGCATCAAGGAGCTGGTGCAGTCCGGCACGATCGCCATAGGGCGCGGCGGACGGTCCATCACGGACCGCAGCCTGCGCGCGCTCGACCGCAGCGCCTGACCCGCAGCGCCCGACCCGGCAGGCCCGGCGGCCGCCGCACAGCGGCCGCCGGAGCCGCGGCAGACACGCTCGGCCCGCATAGCGAGACCGACAGACTCAGATTCCGTTCCCCGCCGTACGGTGGGAGCAACACCAGCGCACCAAGGAGATATCCCAGTGGCCGAGCTGTTCTACGAGAACGACGCCGACCTGTCCATCATCCAGGGCCGCAAGGTCGCGGTCATCGGTTACGGCAGCCAGGGCCACGCCCACGCGCTGTCGCTCCGTGACTCCGGCGTCGACGTCGTCGTCGGCCTGAAGGAGGGCTCGAAGTCCAAGGCCAAGGCCGAGGAGCAGGGCCTGAAGGTCGTCCCCGTGGCCGAGGCCGCCGAGTGGGCGAACGTCATCATGATCCTCACCCCGGACCCGCTGCAGGCCGAGATCTACGAGGAGTCCATCAAGGACCACCTCAAGGAGGGCGACGCGCTCTTCTTCGGCCACGGCTTCAACGTCCGCTACGGCTTCATCAAGCCCCCCACCAACGTGGACGTCGCGCTGGTCGCCCCGAAGGGCCCGGGTCACCTGGTCCGCCGCCAGTACGAGGAGGGCCGCGGCGTCCCGTGCATCGCCGCCGTCGAGCAGGACGCCACCGGCAAGGCCTTCGACCTGGCGCTCTCGTACGCGGCCGGCATCGGCGGCACCCGCGCCGGTGTCATCAAGACCACCTTCACCGAGGAGACCGAGACCGACCTGTTCGGTGAGCAGGCCGTCCTCTGCGGTGGCGCGTCCGCGCTGGTCAAGGCCGGTTTCGAGACCCTGACCGAGGCGGGCTACCAGCCGGAGATCGCCTACTTCGAGTGCCTGCACGAGCTGAAGCTCATCGTCGACCTCATGTACGAGGGCGGCCTGGAGAAGATGCGCTGGTCGGTCTCCGAGACCGCTGAGTGGGGCGACTACATCACCGGCCCGCGCGTCATCACCGACGCCACCAAGGCCGAGATGAAGAAGGTCCTCGAGGAGATCCAGAGCGGCAAGTTCGCCGAGGAGTGGATGGCCGAGTACAAGGCCGGTCTGCCGAAGTACAACGAGTACAAGAAGGCCGACTCCGAGCACCTGCTCGAGACCACCGGCAAGAAGCTGCGCAAGCTGATGAGCTGGGTCGACAACGACGAGAGCTGATCTCGCGGCGGCGGGGCCGGGACGGTCGAGTCCCGGCCCCGCCGCGCATCACCGTGCGGTACGGCACCTGCCGCACCGGTGACCGGAGCGCCGGGACCGGAGCCCTCGCGGGGGCCCCTTGTCCACCCCGGCCAACCACGGAAGAGTGATCCTTCCGTACAGGCGGAAAACCGGTCCGTCCGCGCCACTACACTGCTCAACACATACGCGTCAGGCCCACAGTGTCGTGCGTCTTCCACGCGGCTACCCCCTCCACCGCCTGCGGCCGTCGGGACGGCCGTCCGCACTGGACTTGTGAGGATGACCCACGTGAGCTCGAAACCTGTCGTACTCATCGCCGAAGAGCTGTCGCCCGCCACGGTGGACGCGCTCGGTCCGGACTTCGAGATCCGGCACGTCAACGGAGCCGACCGCGCGGAGCTGCTGCCCGCGATCGTCGACGTCGACGCGATCCTCGTCCGCTCCGCCACGAAGGTCGACGCCGAGGCCATCGCCGCGGCGAAGAAGCTGAAGGTCGTCGCCCGCGCCGGCGTCGGTCTGGACAACGTCGACGTCTCCGCCGCCACCAAGGCCGGCGTGATGGTCGTCAACGCCCCGACCTCGAACATCGTGACCGCCGCCGAGCTCGCCTGCGGCCTGCTCGTCGCCACCGCCCGCAACATCCCGCAGGCCAACACCGCCCTGAAGAACGGCGAGTGGAAGCGGAACAAGTACACGGGCGTCGAGCTCAGCGAGAAGACCCTGGGTGTCGTCGGCCTCGGCCGCATCGGCGTCCTCGTCGCCCAGCGCATGTCGGCCTTCGGCATGAAGATCGTCGCGTACGACCCCTACGTCCAGCCCGCGCGCGCCGCCCAGATGGGCGTCAAGATGCTGACGCTGGACGAGCTGCTGGAGGTCGCCGACTTCATCACGGTGCACCTGCCCAAGACGCCGGAGACCCTCGGTCTCATCGGCGACGAGGCCCTGCACAAGGTCAAGCCGTCCGTCCGCATCGTCAACGCCGCGCGCGGCGGCATCGTGGACGAGGCCGCCCTGTTCTCGGCCCTCAAGGAGGGCCGCGTCGCCGGCGCCGGCCTCGACGTGTACGCGAAGGAGCCCTGCACGGACTCCCCGCTCTTCGAGCTCGACCAGGTCGTCTGCACCCCGCACCTCGGCGCGTCCACGGACGAGGCCCAGGAGAAGGCCGGTGTCTCGGTCGCCAAGTCGGTGCGCCTCGCCCTCGCCGGCGAGCTCGTACCGGACGCGGTCAACGTCCAGGGCGGCGTCATCGCCGAGGACGTCCGTCCGGGCCTGCCGCTCGCCGAGAAGCTCGGCCGCATCTTCACCGCCCTCGCGGGCGAGGTCGCGGTCCGCCTCGACGTCGAGGTCTGCGGCGAGATCACCCAGCACGACGTCAAGGTGCTCGAACTGTCCGCGCTCAAGGGTGTCTTCGAGGACGTCGTCGACGAGACGGTCTCCTACGTCAACGCCCCGCTGTTCGCGCAGGAGCGCGGTGTCGAGGTGCGCCTGACCACCAGCTCGGAGTCCCCGGACCACCGCAACGTGGTGACCGTCCGCGGCACCCTGTCGGACGGTCAGGAGGTCTCGGTCTCCGGCACGCTCGCGGGTCCGAAGCACCTTCAGAAGATCGTGGGCATCGGCGAGTACGACGTGGACCTGGCGCTCGCCGACTACATGGTCGTGCTGCGCTACACCGACCGCCCCGGCGTGGTCGGCACCGTCGGCCGCGTCCTCGGCGAGGGCGGCCTGAACATCGCGGGCATGCAGGTCGCCCGTGCGGAGGAGCACGGCGAGGCCCTCGCGGTCCTCACCGTCGACGCCGAGGTGCCGGCGGGCGTCCTCGCGGACATCGCCTCCGAGATCGGCGCCGTTTCGGCGCGCACGGTCAGCCTCGCCTGACGCCGCCACGGCAGTGACACGAGGAAGGGCCCGGGGACAGACCCCGGGCCCTTCCTCGTTCCGCCGGCCGTGCCGAGCCGGTCAGCTGTACGCCGCCTCGTGCTCCTGCGCCGCGGCCGCCGCGTCGGGGGCCCCGATCCCACGCATCAGAGCCGCGGCGAGCACGGCCGCCCCGAGCAGCAGTGCCGTACCGCCCCAGGCCGCGTACTGCATTCCGTGGACGAAGGCCTCGCGGGCCAGGGCCAGGACCCGCTCGCCCGCCTCCCCGCCGATCCGGTGGGCGGTGGCGACGGCGCCGCCCAGGGTCTCCCGTACGGCGGGCTCGGCGCCGGCCAGGTCGCTGCGGTAGACCGCGGTGCCCATGCTGCCGAGGACGGCCATGCCCAGCGCACCGCCGAACTCCGTACCGGTCTCCAGCAGCGAGGCGGCGGAACCGGCCTTCTCGGCGGGGGCCGCACCCAGGGCCATGTCGGAGACCAGGGACATCACGGTGACGATGCCCGAGGACAGGGCGCCCGCGCCGGTCAGCAGCAGCCACAGGGAGTCGGTGCCCACCAGGCCGATCAGCGCGAATCCGGCGGCGGCGAGGACGAACCCGCCGGCGAGGACGTAGGCCCGGTCCACCTTCTGGGCGAGGGCCGCGGAGACGGGGGCCGCCGCACCGATGACGACGGAGGGGGCCAGGCTCCACAGCGCGGCCTCCAGGGCGCCCATGCCGAGCACCGACTGGAGGTACTGGGTGGTGAAGTAGGCCGAGCCGAGCAGGGCGAAGGCGGCGACGGTGTTCAGGCCGATGCCGGTGCCGAAACCGCGGCCCTGGAACAGCGAGCGGCTGATCATGGCGTCGTCACGGGTGCGCTGGCGGCGGACGAAGACGTACCCGAAGGCCAGGCCGACGGCGAGGCAGCCTGCGTACAGGGGCTCGAAGCCCTCGGCGGCGATCTCCTTGAGGCCGTACACGACCGGCAGTACGGCGGCCATCGACAGCGGGACTCCGGCCAGGTCGAAGCGGCCGGGAGCGGGGTCCTTGAACTCCGGGACCAGGACCGGGACCAGGGCGAGCAGCAGGACCATGGCGGGCACGTTGACGAGGAAGACGGAACCCCACCAGAAGTGGTTCAGCATCACGCCGCTCAGCACCGAGCCGAGCGCGATGCCGCCGGTCATCGCCCCGGACCAGATGGCGATGGCCTTGCCGCGCTGCTTGTCGTCCTGGAAGAGGTTGCGGACGAGGGCCAGCGTCGACGGCATCAGGGTCGCGCCGCCGATGCCGAGCAGGACGCGGGCCGCGATGAGCATCTCGGCGCTCGTGGCGTAGGCGGCCCCCGCCGAGGCGAGGCCGAAGGCGCCGGCTCCGATCAGCAGCAGCCGGCGGCGGCCGATCCGGTCGCCGAGCGAGCCCATCGTGATCAGCAGGCCGGAGAGGGCGAAGGCATAGCTGTCGAAGATCCAGAGCTGCTGGGTGGCGCTCGGGTCGAGCTGCTCGGTGATCGCCGGGATGGCGAAGTAGAGGACCGAGACGTCCATCGAGACCAGGAGCAGGGGCAGCAGCAGGACGGTGAAGGCGGTCCATTCGCGGCGGCCGGCGAGTCGCGCTGTGGCGGCGGGGTTCGTCATGCCGAGAAACATACACACGTATTAAACGACTGTCTATGACGCTTGTATAGAACTCCCGTCTGGAACTGCCGTCTAGGACAGCTGTCTTGCTACGGTGAGGCCATGGGACATCGCGAAGATCTGCTCGAAGGCGCCAAGAAGTGCCTGGTGGAGAAGGGGTTCGTACGCACCACCGCGCGCGACATCGTCAGCGCGTCGGGGACGAACCTGGCCTCCATCGGCTACCACTACGGCTCCAAGGACGCCCTGCTCGCCGAGGCCTTCATCGGCCTGATGGAGGAGTGGGGGGCGCTCTTCCAGGACGGCCTCGCCGGTGACGACGGATCGCTGGAGCGCTTCCGCGCGCTCTGGGAAGGCGTCCTCGCGCAGCACGAGAAGTCCGCGCCCGTCTGGGCGGCGAGCCTGGAGGTGGCGCTCGGCCGCGACCGGCGGCCGGAGCTGCGGGCCAGGCTCGCGGCCTCGCAGGCCGAGGGGCGCCGCGGGCTGATCTCGATGCTCACCGGCACCCCGGAGGACGAGCTCGACGAGCGGGACGTGCGCACGCTGGGGTCCTTCTACCAGGCGCTGCTCAACGGCCTGATGATCCAATGGCTCTTCGACCCGGAATCGGCGGCCACGGCCGAGGAGTTCACCGAGGGCATGCGCCGGGCCGCCGAGGCCATGGCACGTCCGCGGACGTAGCACCCGCCCGGGGTCGGAGGCCGGCCACCACGTGACCGCCTTCCGCGCGGGAGTGCTCCGCCCCCGGTTCCCTCAGGTCAGGCGGGAGGCCTTGAGGGCCATGTGGAGCAGGAGGCGGTCCTCGCCCGCGTCGAGGTCGAGGCCGGTCAGCTGTTCCACGCGGCCGAGGCGGTAGTAGAGGGTCTGGCGGTGGATGCCGAGGGCGGCGGCGGCGCGGCCCGCCTGGCCGGCGCAGTCCAGGAACACCTCGGCGGTACGGGCGAGTTCACGGTGGACCGGGGTGAGCAGGGTCCGGGCCGCCGGATCGTCCACCGGGTCGGCAGCCAGGCTCGCCAGCAGCCGGTACGGGCCGATCAGCGACCACTGGGCAACCGGGCCGAACCGGGGCTCGGCCACCGCCGCGCGGGCCGCGGCCACGGCCTGCTCCCAGGCGGCGGGCAGCTCGGCGAGGCCGCGGAGGGGGTCGGCGACCCCCGCGGTCATCCGGGGCGGGCCGGTCGCGGTCGTGGAACCGGCTCCCGCGGACGCCCCGGCCGCCGCCCCGGCCCGGGATCCGGCGGCGCCC
>NZ_SSBM01000021.1:0-127033 GCF_004795115.1 Streptomyces sp. A0592 | reverse complement strand
GCCCGCGAGGTCGGCGACAACCTCGTCTTCATGGACGGCGGCGTCGTCGTCGAGTCGGGCCACCCCCGCGAGGTACTGGGCAACCCCCAGCACGAGCGGACGAAGGCCTTCCTCTCCAAGGTGCTGTAGTCGGCGGCGCCGGGCGCCGCACGCGGACACGGCCGAGGGGCGGTACGGGAATCCGTACCGCCCCTCGGCCTTGCCGCGTCCTGTTCCCGCCGCCCTTGCCGATTGCCTACTTCAGACCCAGGACCAGCGCGTCGGAGGGCGAGCGCCAGACCGTACGGGCCTCCGCGAAGCCCGCGGCGCGCAGGGTCTCGGCGTGCCAGGCCGCGGAGGGGGTGTCGCCGTCGGCGTGCTCCCCGTAGATCTCGAAGCGGCGGGCGGTGGGCTCGGCCAGCGCCGGGCCGGCGGCGGCCAGGGCCCACCACTCGCGCCAGTCCACCGCCCCGGACGCCTTGGCCCGGTCCATGCCGGCGTGCCGGTGGGCGCGCTCGGCGGCGTTGATGCGCGGGGTGGCCGGGTCGGGCATGTGGTCGGCGTTCATGAACGCCCCGCCGGGGACGAGCAGCGGGGCGAGCTGCCCGTACAGCACCGCCAGGTCCTTGCTGTGCAGCCAGTGCAGGGCGGTGGCGGTCAGGATGACGTCGTACCCCTCGCGGCCGTCACGGGGGAGGGCCGAGCGCCAGTCGGGGTCCTTGAGGTCGGCGGTCACGAACGAGACCCGCTCGTCCCCGGAGAAGTGGCCCCGGGCGATGGTCAACAGCGCGGGGTCGAGATCGACGCCCGTACTGGTGGCTCCCGGGAACCGCTTGAGGACGCGGTCCGTAATACTTCCCGTACCGCATGCGAGATCCAGCACCCGGGGGGTGGGTCCCACCAGTGCCTCGACCATGTCCAGCATCACCCGGAACCGCTCCTCGCGGTCGGGCATGTACCACTCCTGCTGGCGGTCCCAGCTGTCCTGCCAGGCCTGCCAGTCGGTACCGGTCCGCCCCGCGTCGGTCGTGTCCGCCGTGTCCGTCGCATCCGCCATCCCGAACCCCTCCCTACGTAATACCCTCGAAGACGTCTCAGCTGTTACGAGAGACATTAATCCGCAGCCGTAAGGACTACAAGTGGAACTGGCCCATTACTCGGACTTCGCCGTGCGCCTGGTCAACACCGAGGAGCCGGCCCGCAACAAGGACGCGCTCACTTCGGTGGACGCCGTCCGCGCCCTGTTCGGCGCCAGCCAGCAGATGGCACGCCGCGTCACGGACACCGACATCACCCGCTTCCGCAACGTGCGCGGCCGGCTGCGGGCCGTCTTCGAGGCCGCCGACGGCGGCGACCACGTCCTCGCCGTCGACCTGCTGAACTCGCTGCTCATGGAGTTCCCCATCAGCCCCCAGGTCTCCGGCCACGAGACCCTCGCCGACGACGGCCGCCCCGACTGGCACATCCACCTGGCCGAACACCCCTCGAACGCCTCGGCCGGCTACGCCGCCATGGCCGCCATGGGACTGGCCTTCGCCCTCACCGAGCACGGCCCCGACCGCCTCGGCCTGTGCCAGGCCGCGCCCTGCCGCAACGCCTACCTCGACACCTCCACCAACCGCTCCCGGCGCTACTGCTCCGACCGCTGCGCCACTCGGGCGAACGTGGCGGCCTACCGCGCCCGCAAGCGACTGGAGGCCGAGGCGTCGGCCCGCAGCACGCGCAGCGACGAGGCCGCCCAGGACAGCCGGGCCCTCAGCGAGCGCTGATCCTCCTCGCGCGGCCGGAACCGCAGGACCGCCGTCGCCAGCACCAGCTCCCCGGGCACCGCCCCGTAGACGGTGCTGTCGCCGGTCTCGTTGAACGGGTTGTCGCCCAGCACCCACCAGGAGCCGCCGGGCCGCCGCTCCACCGCGCGCTTGACCACGAGCAGGTCCTGCTGGAACGGATGGCGCAGCACCACGATGTCGCCCGGCCGGACGGCGGCCCCGTAGCGGACCACGAGCCGGTCCCCGTCCAGCAGTGTGGGCACCATCGACGGACCCGTCACCTCCACCACCTCGAACCGCCTGGGCGGGCGGGCGCTCTCCACCATGCGTGTCCTCCTCGTCACTCCCGCATGCTGCCCCACGGCTCCGTACATTCGCTCACCGGTCCGGCCGTGACCCTGGACTTTTGTCCCAAGCCCATGGGGGCCCCCGCGAAATCCGGTTCTGCAGCGAGTAATGTCCCCCTTGAGAAGACGATCACGAGGAGGACAAACTCCATGCTTTCCCGCCTCTTCGCCCCCAAGGCGAAGGTCTCCGCCCACTGCGACCTGCCGTGCGGCGTGTACGACCCTGCCCAGGCCCGCATCGAGGCCGAGTCCGTCAAGGCCGTACAGGAGAAGTACCAGGCCAACGACGACGCCGACTTCCGCGCGCGCGCCATCACCATCAAGGAGCAGCGCGCCGAGCTCGCCAAGCACCACGTCTCGGTGCTGTGGAGCGACTACTTCAAGCCGCCGCACTTCGAGAAGTACCCGCAGCTGCACACCCTGGTCAACGACACCCTGAAGGCCCTCTCGGCCGCCAAGGCGTCGAACGACCCGGCGACCGGCCAGAAGGCTCTCGACCTCATCGCCGAGATCGACCGCATCTTCTGGGAGACCAAGGCCGCCTGAGCCTTGCCCTCCGCGCAGAGGGGCCCGTCCGCAGCAGCGGACGGGCCCCTCCGGCGTACCGGACACAAGTCCCTTGGGCGTCCAGGCGGTCGGCGCCGGTCCGGGTGGCCCCGATCGGGCGTCGCCGATTCGGCCAAAACCGGACCGGCCCGCCGAGTCGTCGGGGCCGGCCCCGACTACTCGTCCTCGTCGTCCTCGTCGTCCAGCCGGGCCAGCCAGGTGGCCAGGCGCTCCACCGGGACCTCGAAGTCCGGGTTCAGGTCGACGAAGGTGCGCAGCTGCTCGGCGAGCCACTCGAAGGTGACCTCCTCCTCGCCGCGCCGCTTCTCCAGCTCCTCGATGCC
This sequence comes from Streptomyces sp. A0592, assembly GCF_004795115.1. Taxonomy (NCBI): domain Bacteria; kingdom Bacillati; phylum Actinomycetota; class Actinomycetes; order Kitasatosporales; family Streptomycetaceae; genus Streptomyces; species Streptomyces sp. A0592. The sequence goes on along the minus strand of NZ_SSBM01000021.1, from coordinate 124,048 downwards.
GCGATCGGTGAAGTACAAGTCGGGCTCCGTGCCGTGATGTGGATGTGCAGGGGGTGTTTCCCGCCAGGATAATCCGCGGCGCCCGGGAGGCCTCCCGGGCCCGGTACCGCCGACGCTAGCCTGGATGTCCGACGAGCGGGCGGGGGCGTGGATGACCGACGGGCGCACGACCGGGACGGCGCGCGCCTTCGAGCTCCTCGAACCCCTCGTCCAAGCGGCGACGGTACGCGTCCACGCCCCGCCGGGCGGGTATGACAACCCCGGCAGCCATCGGACCGGTCCCACGTGGGGGAGCGGTTTCTTCATCGCCCCCGGCTGGGTCCTGACGTGCGCGCACGTGGTCGGCGAAGGGGGTGCCGCCGTGCGTCTGACAGGCCGCGAGGTCGGCATCACCTTCCACTCCGGCAGACCCCGCCCCGGCGGGCCCGGCGCGTCCGGCGCCGTCACCGGGACCGTCACCGGGCGCGTGGAGTGCGTACTGCCCGAGCGCCTGGAGGAACGACGGCCCGGCCGGCACGCCCTGTGGGACCTCCCCGACCTGGCCCTGGTCCGGGTACTGGCCCCCGTCTCCCACACCTGCGTCTGGCTCACCGACCGCTCCCGACCGCGCTTCGACGAGGTCGCCTACTTCGGCTGCACCGAGGACCTGGGCACACCCGAGATCACCGGCCGCACCACCCGGCTGCGCGGCACCGCCGGGAACGGCGCCGCCATCCGGCTCGCCGACGACGACGAGATCGACCCCGGCATGTCCGGCGGGCCCGTCGTGGACCTGGCCCGGGGCGAGGTCGTCGGCGTGGTCAAGGCCCGCCGGCAGACGGGCGGCGGCGGACTCGCCGTCTCCGTCGTCCAGCTGCGCACCCTCCCGATGGCCGCGCGCGGGCAGGTCGGGCTCTACCGCCGGATCATGCAGGCCCACGACCTGTACCACTACGACCAGCACCTCAGCGACCTCGACAACCGCCGCACCTGGACCGACGTGCACGGCGAACTCCCGCCGCAGGAGCGCGACCCGTACGGCGGCCGCGGCCGGCTCACCCCCGGAGAACGCACCACCCTGTGCGGACTCCTGGCCGAACTGCCCCCGCCGAGCTCCTCCGAGGCCGTACGCGCCCTGGTCGAGGCCGTCCGCGGCGAGGAACCGGACCCGCAGCCGCCGGCCCCGCTGAGCTGGCGCGACGGACTGGGGCTGCTGCACGACCCGCCGGGCGGGACCGGCGAGGCCGCTGCCATGCTGCGCTACGCGGCCGACGTCAGCGTGGCCGACTACCGCGAGCCCCCGACACCGGGCGCCGACGAGGAACTGTGGGACTGGGTACGGGCCACGGCCGAGCGGCTCTGGCGGCCCCTGCGGCGCGAACTCGGCGAGCGCCACGAGCGGGGCCTCGCCGAACGGGAGCGCCGCCGCCGGGCCTCGGCCGGCCGGACCGCGGGCGGCCCGGCCCGGCGGGCCGGCGGACTGCCGCCCGGGGCATCGGTCCTGCTGGAGGTGTGGGCGCACGGCTGGGAGCACCTCTACGACTGGCGGGTCTCCGTGCTCGCGGGCCCGGCCCACCCCGGACGTCTGACCCCCGTGGACGCGGGCGTAAGGGCCACCGTGGCGGACCTGCCGGAGCGGTTGCGGGCCCCGCTCGCCGAAGCCTTCCGGCGGTGCGACACCCACATGGCGGCGGCCCTGCTCGAAGTGGCAGTGGCCCCCGAGCTGTTCGGGCTGGCGGTCGAGGACTGGGTGGTGGCCGGCGGGGTACCGCTGGGCGTGCAGCGGCCCGTGGTCCTGCGCCACCCCGGCGGCCCGGACTGCCACGTTCCCGGCGCCCGCCCCGGCGGCCCGGACGCCCACGCTCCGGACGCCCACGCTCCCGACGCCCACCCGGCGGACCACGAGGGCAGCCGCGCCGCCGCCCGGTGGGCCCGGGTACAGGCGGGACCGCTCCAGGACGAACGGGCCGACTGCGCCGGCGGCCGCCCGCGCGCACCCTCCGCCGCCTGGCTGTCCGGCCTGCCCGACAACACCGTCCCGGTGCACTGCCGGGCCGCCGACCAGGAACCCACGCTGGAGTCCCTGCACGCGGTACGGGACGCCGGCTACGGCGTGGCCGTGACCCGCAGGCCGCCGCCGGACCCCGGGGTGTCGTGCGCGCCGTTCCACCGCGGGCTGCGGGAGGAACTGGCCGACGCGGGGCGGGCGGAGGTGCTGCCGCTGCGGTTCCAGACGTTGCGGGGACGGGCGTACGGGGCGGACCCCGACGCCTACTGGGCGGCGGGGGCGGGGCTGGTGTGGGAGGACCCGGCGCGGCCGCTGCCGGACGTCGAGCCGCTCCACGGCGACCTGTGACGGCGCCCGGCCCGGCGGATTCGAGGGAGGGAACACGCACCATGAACGACGACTGGCTGATCTACCGCGGGGTCGGCGAGCCCCACGACGGCATCGACGCCCTGCCCGACCCGCCGCCCTGGCGGGCTTTCGACGGCGGGCCCGTCGTGGAGCCGGGCTCCGCGGCCGCGGCCGCCGAGGGCAACGTCGCCCGCCGGCTCGGAGCCCACCGGCAGGCCGCCGAACTGCACCGGCCGGAACCGGAGGAGCTGGAGGCGATCAACGCGGCCCTGTACCTGCGGCGGCCGCTGCTCGTGACCGGCTTTCCCGGAACCGGCAAGTCCACCCTCGCGCACTCCGTCGCCCACGAGCTGAAGCTCGGACGGGTGCTGCGCTGGCCGGTGGTCTCGCGGACCGTCCTGCAGGACGGGCTCTACCGCTACGACGCCCTGGCCCGGCTCCAGGACGTGCAGCTCGCGGCCGGCGGCGCGGGGGCGGCCGGCGCGGCCCCCGGCACGTTGCCCGGCGCCGTCCCCGGCATCGGGAAGTACATCCGGCTCGGGCCCCTGGGCACCGCCCTGCTGCCCGGCACGCGACCCCGCGTGCTCCTCGTCGACGAGCTCGACAAGAGCGACATAGACCTCCCCAACGACCTCCTGAACGTCCTGGAGGAAGGGGAGTTCGCCCTCCCCGAGCTGGAGCGCGTCGCCGACACCCAGCCCGAGGTCGAGGTCCTCACCGACGACGGGACGAAGGCGACCGTGCGGGGCGGACGGGTCCGCTGCCGGTCCTTCCCCTTCATCATCCTCACCAGCAACGGCGAGCGGGACTTCCCCGCCGCCCTGCTGCGGCGCTGCATCCAGCTCAGACTCGGGCAGCCCGGCGAGAAGCGGCTGGCCACCATGGTCCGCGCCCACCTCGGCGAGGAGGCCGCCCGGCTCGGCGGCGACCTGATCCGCGAGTTCCTGGGCCGCTCCCAGTCCGAGCTGGTCGCCGCCGACCAGCTCCTCAACGCCGTCTACCTCACCCACTACGCCTCCCCGGCGACCCGCGAGGACCTCGCCGACCTCCTCATCCAGCGGCTCGACCGCCCGAGGTGACCGGCCGTGCCCGAACCCGCCGAACCCCCCTGCGGCGCAGTTCCGCCGCCCCCCGCGCCGCCGCCCCCCGCGCCCGGCGTCCGTGAACTGGCCGCCCTGCTGCGGGCCGCCGGGCTCGACCCGTCCGCCGAGGAACTCGCCGACGCCCTCTGGCTCGCCGGGCACATCCGCGGCCCCGGACCCGCCCTGCCGGGCGCCCCGGGGCCCGGCACCGAAGCCGAGCCCGAGGATCCTGCCGCGGAACCCGTGGAGCCCGTACGCGCGGAGGCGGACACCGAGGACCCGGTACGGCTCTACGCCCCCGGGGCGCACCCCGCCGCGGAGGCCGAGGGCGGGACGCCCGAGGAGTCGCCCGAGGAGTACGGAGTACCCGTACGCGTGCCCGGGGCGGCCGCCCTGCCCCGCATCCTCGACGTCCAGCGCTCCCTGCGCGCCCTCCAGCGGCACCGCCCGCCCGCCCCGCCCACCCGCCTCGTGATCGACGAGGGCGCCACCGCCGACGCCAGCGCCCGCGCCCTCGGACTGCTCATCCCCGTGCTCCGGCCCGAGAGCCGCCGCGAGGCGACCGTGCGGCTCGTGATGGACGCCTCGCCCTCCATGGCCGTCTGGCAGGACATGTTCGAGGAACTGCGCACCGTCTGCGAGCGGTTGGGGGCCTTCCGGGACGTCCAGGTGCACTACCTGCACCGCCGCCAGGACGGCACGGCAGCGCTCGGACGCGGCCCCGGCCCCGGCTCCGGACTGCGTTCCGGGGACCAGCTGCGGGACCCCACCGGCCGGGCACTGACCATGGTCGTCTCCGACTGCGCCGGCCCCCTGTGGCGCGAAGGGGCGGCGCAGCGCCTGCTGTACCGCTGGGCCGAATGCACCCCGTGCATGGTCGTCCAGCCCCTGCCGCAGCGGCTGTGGGGGCGCAGCTGGCTGCCGACCGAGCGGGGCACCCTCGCCCGGCTGGAGGGCGCCGGGCAGAAGCTGCGGTTCCGACCGGACCGACCGGCTCCGCCCGGGCGGCCCACGGGCGGGATCGCCGTACCGGTGCTGCCGCCCAGCCCGACCGCCCTCGGGGCGTGGGCCCGGCTCGTCGCCGGCCTCGGCACCGGGCCGGTCGCCGCCGAGGTGGGCCGCGTAAGGGCCGACCACCCGGCCGCACCCGTCCCGCCGCCGCCCGCCGTCCGTCCGCCGCGGGAACTCGTGGCCCGGTTCCGCTCCTCGGCCGCGCCCCGCGCCGTACAGCTGGCCGTGTACCTGTCGGCGGCCCCGCTGACGCTGCCCGTGATGCGGCTGGTGCAGCGCACGATGCTGCCGGACTCCGAACCGTCGGACCTGGCGGAGGTGCTGCTCAGCGGGCTGCTCCGGCGCAGCGGGCCGGGCCCGGGGCACTGGTACGAGTTCGTGCCCGGGGTGCAGGACGTCCTGCTGGGGCCGCTGGGACGGGACGAGGCGGCGCTGGTCCTCAAGCACTGCTCGGAGTACGTACGGGCGCACTTCGGGGCAGGCGTACGCAACTTCCCCGCGCTGGCGGTCGCCCAGCTGACCGGCGTGGCGCCGGCGGTGGCCGGGCCCGGGCCCGACGACGGCGAACAGGCCCCCGAAGGGCGGCTCCCGCAGGCCTTCGCACAGGTTTCGGCCAAAGTCGTACGACGCTACCTGCCCGGGATGCCGCCCGACGGCCTGCCGGTCCGGGAACCTCGGACGGCCCCCCTCATCGCACGGGCCGGAGCGGTGCGCGCCGCCCGGGACCGGCTCGCGGACGCCGACGCCGACGGCGACTCGGGCGCACGCGCCCTGCACGAGGCCGTGGCGGTCCTGCGGCGGGCGGTGGCCGCCCCGGCCGGGCCCGCGGACCCGCCGGAGGAGGCCGAGACGGAACTGGCAGGGGCCCTGCTGCGGCTGTGGGCGGCCGAACGGGAACCGGAACTGCTCACCGAGGCGGAGCGGGCCGTGACCGGGCTGCGGACCGCCGCGGCGTGGGCGGTGCGCGGCCGGGTGCTGTACGAACGGGCGCTCGCCGCCGGCCCGGACCCCGAACTGCTCGCGGCGGCGGACCGCGAGTTCGCGGCGGCGGCGGCCGCCACGGCCGACCCCGAGCTGCGGCGGGACTGCGCGGTACGGCGGGCCGAGACCCTGATCCGGCTCGGCGGGCTGCGCGAGGACGCGGGCGCGCTGCGCGAGGCCCGCGCGGCCCTCGAACCCCTGGCGGGCCCCGTTCCCGGCGGGGACCCCGGCCCGGACCCGGAGGCGGCCCCCGAGCCGAACCCGGAGCCGCATCCCGGGCCGCACCCCACTGCGCATCCCGAGCTGCACCTGGCCCTCGGCCGGGTCCTGCTGGCCCTCCTGCCCCGCACCCCCGACCCGGCCGAGCACGCCGCCCTGGCCGAGGAGGCGGCGGCCCGCCTGGCGGCAGTGCTGGCCTCGGTCCCGGCCGCCCCGCCGACCGGGGCCGGCCGCGCCGCAACGGGGGCCGCGCAGGTGCGCGTGGAACTGGCCGACGCACTGCGCCACCTGCCCGCGCGGCTGGAGGAGGCCGCCGGGCAGCTGGCCGCCGCCCTGGAGGAGACCGGCGCGGACCCGGAGCCGCGGGTGGCCGCCCTGCTGTGCCTGGCCCGGGTCCACCGCGAGCGGTACGCGCGCGACGCCGACCCGGCGGCGCTGGAGGACGCGGCCGAGGCGTACGGCCGCGCCCGCAGGCTCGTACCCCGCGACGGGGAGGCCTTCCGGGAACTCCTGCCCGAGTGGGGGGACGTACTCCTGGACCGGGCCCGCGGCGCCGGCGGCCGCCGGTTCACCGGGGCGGCCGTACGCGTGCTGCGCGAGAGCCGGGCGGCGGTCCCGCAGTCCGACGCGGGAGCCGCGCACCGGCTGATGCGCCTGGCCACCGGGCTGCGGCTGCGGCACGCCTACGAGAGGGACGCGGTCGACCTGCGAGAGGCGGAGTACCTGCTTGAACTGGCCGTCCGCAACAGCCGCGGCCCGCTGGAACGGGCCCGCGCCTGGCGGGACCACGGCGACGTGCAGCAGGAGATCCACGGCCACACGCGGGCCGCGGACCGCCTCGACCGGGCGGCCGAGTCCTACCGGCTGGCCTGGCGGGCCGCCTTGGAGGCCGACCGCGAGGGCCGCGACGACCACGAGGGCCGCGAGGAACACGACGGCCGGGCGGGCCGCGAGGACACCGCGCTGCGCCTGGCCGCGCGCGTGCAGGAGTCCCGCGGGGAGGTGCTGGAGCGGCTCGCACGGCCCAGGGCCGCCCTGGAGGACTACCGCTCGGCGCTCCAGCTCTGGAAGCGGATCGGCACCGACCCCGACGGGCGCTCCGAGGGGCTCCGCGCACGGGTACGGGCCCTGGAGGCGGGGCAGTGACGGCCCGGCCGCGGGCGGGGCCCGCTGTTTCCGCGGCCCGGCCCGGGGGAAAAGGCAGGGAACCGTCCGGAATGCGACGCGACATGGGGAGCGGCGGCACATGGTGACGAAACGTCAGGACGTGGCGCCGGCCTCCGCCCCGGGATGCCCGGGGCGACTGCCGGACCTCTCCGGGCTCGACCTGGCCGCCCTGCGCGGGATCGACCACCCCGTACTGGCCGAGGTGATCGAAGGCCTGGTCGAACGCGTGACCCACCCGGCGGAAATCCTCAACGCGTTCGACTCCAGCGCCGCTTAGCTCCCGCTGGGGTTGCGGGTCTCCCCGGGGCGGCTCGCCTCCGACCCTTCGGCTCCCGCCGGGGTGGCCGGCTGTCGCGGGGCGGGGCCGGAACGGTTCGGCTCCCGCCGGGGTGGCAGGTTCCCGCGGTCCGGGATGGCACGGTGCGGCTCCCGCCGGGGGCGGGGCCGGTACCGTGCGGCTCCTGCCGGGGTGGCTGGGTTTCCGCGGGGCGGGATGGAACGGGTGGGGCGGTGCCCCGCCGGAGTATCTCCTCGGCTCGGCGCGTGCGGGGGGTCTCGGCCAGGCGGCCTGGGTTGCGCGCTCGTCCTGCGGGGACACTCCGCCGTGTCCCCACCCCACGCCGGCGCTCCGCTACCCCTGCCCGTGCTGCGTGCTCCGGGCCGGCGCGGTTGGCTTCCCGGTACCGGGCTCGTACTGCTGGAGTGGGGACGGGGAGGGGTGTCCCCGCAGGCCGAGCGCGCAACCACCGCCCACAGCCGCGAAGTGCCCGCCTGGCGCGAGCCGAGGAGATACCCCTCGGCGGCACCGCGACCCCCCGCACCGCGCCCGGATCCCGACCCGCCGCACCGCGAGGGGTACGGCATGGCGCCCGGCTCCCCGCGAGGGGTACGGCACCGCGCCCGGATCCCGCTCGGCTCCCCGCGAGGGGTGCGGCGCCGCGGCCGGATCCCGCTCGGCTTCCCGCGAGGGGTCCCGGTCCGCGGGGGAGGCGGGTCCGGGGGCCGGGCCCCGGGACTGCTGCCCCCGCGGGAGCGGACGGGTTGACCACTTTCCGCCGTTAGCCGGGACCGGCGGAAGGGCAGGGATGCACCGTCCGCCGGGGCGCTCCCGGCGGTGGGGCGGGGAGGGGGCGCGGAGATGCGGCGAGCGATCACGAGCGGCTCCGCACTGCCCGCGCCCGCCGCCCCCGGCCCCGCCCGGCAGGCGGACTCTGCGCCGCACGGGGAGCCCGCCCAAGACCCGGGTACCGGCACCGCCCGGCGTTCCGGCCCCGTCCGCATCGGCCCCGTCCGCATCGGCCCCGGGCCGGATCCCGGCCGGCGATCCGGGTCCGGTCAACGTCCCGGCCCTGCCCGGCAGTCGGACCCCGCCCAGGGCCGGGGTCCGGGCCCGGAACAGCCCGCGGGGGCCGCCTCGCGCCGCCCCGGCGCGGCCCCGCCCCCCGCCGGGCACGCGCACGCGCAGGCCCACGCGTCCAACGCCCCCTGGCCCTACACCCGGCTCGACGTCGCCGCCGCGCGGGCCGCGGGACACCCGCCCCATCCCATCCGGCAGTTCGTCCTCAAGACCCGCAGCCGCTGCAACCTCGCCTGCACCTACTGCTACGTCTACGAGATGGCCGACCAGGGCTGGCGCGACCAGCCCGTCGCCATGGCCCCCGCCACCACCGCCCGCGCCGCCCAGCGGATCGCCGAGCACGCCGCCGCCCACGACCTGACCCGCGTCGACCTCGTCCTGCACGGCGGCGAACCCCTCCTCACCGCCCCCGCCGCACTGGCCGCGCCCGTGGAGGCCGTACGCGCCGCCCTCGCCGCCACCACCCCCCGCACCCGGATCACCGCCACCGTCCAGACCAACGGCACCCTGATCACCCGCGGCCGCCTCGCCGCCCTGGCCGCCGCCGGGATCCGCGTGGGCGTCAGCCTCGACGGAGGACTGCCCGCGCACAACACCCGCCGCGTCGACCACGCCGGACACCCCGGCTTCGGCGCCGCCGCCCGCGGCCTGCGCCTGCTCGCACGCCACCCCGAGAGCTACGCCGGCGTGCTCTGCGTGATCGACCTCGACCACGACCCGGTGGAGACCTACGAGTCCTTGCTCGCCTTCGCCCCGCCCACCGTCGGCCTGCTGCTCCCGCTCGCCAACTGGAGCGCCCCGCCGCCCCCCGGCCCCGGCCCCGGCGGGACTCCGTACGCGGACTGGCTCCTCGCCGTCTTCGAGCGCTGGTGGCACGACGGAGCACGGCGCACCCGCATCCGCCTCTTCGAGGAGATCATCGCCCTGCTGCTCGGCCTGCCCGCCACCACCGAGACCCTCGGGCTCGCGCCCGCCGCCACCGCCGTCATCGAGACCGACGGCTCCATCGAACAGGCCGATTCGCTGAAATCCGCGTACGAGGGGGCCGCAGCCACCGGCATGGCCCTCGACACCCACAGCTTCGACCAGCTCCTCGACCACCCCGGCTTCGCCGCCCGCCAGCTCGGGCGCGACGCGCTCGCCGCCGGATGCCGCGCCTGCGAACTCGTCGAGGTGTGCGGCGGCGGCCACTACCCGCACCGCTACCGTGCCGGCGAGGGCTTCCGGCAGCCGTCGGTCTACTGCGCCGACCTCCAGGTCCTCATCCGGCACATCGCCACCGCCGTACAGCACGCCGCCGCCGGCAGCCGGCGCCGCGCCACCGCCGCCCACCCCCCGGCGGCCGCCTCATGACCGCCGCCCTCACCGCCTTCACCGTGTCCTCCCACACCCTGCGCGCCCTCGCCTCCACCGAGCCCTCCCCGGACGGCACCCGCCTGGTCCGCGACGTACGCCGCTCCAAGCGCCTGGTCCTGCTCCGCGCCGTCCTCGACGCCGCCCCCTGCGGCAGCTCCGGCCGGACCGCCGACCACTGGGCCCTGCTGGAGGAGGCCGAACGCCACGCCCCGGACGCCGTGCGCGACGTACTGCACTACCCCGCCACCGGCGTCTGGGCCGAGGAGACCCTGCGCCGCCTGCACGCACCCTTCGGCCCGTCGGCCGACCTCGCCCACCTCGGAGCCCTCGCCGCGGCCGCCGCCCTGCGCGCAGGGATCCCCTTCACCCACACCCTGAGGCCCGTGCACGGCCGCCTCGTCCTGCCCACCCTCGGTCTGCTGCGCCCCGACCGCCCCGGCCCGCTCGTCCTCACCGAACGCTCCTGGGACCCCGACGACCCCGCCACCCTGCCCCTGCACGCGCTCCCCGGAGGCCGCACCGCCCTCGACGACCTCGACCCCTACCGGGCGCCCGGCCCCGCCCAGCCCGCACCCCTGCGCCCCGCCCGCCGCCTCACCCCCAAGGGCCACAAGCGGTGGGACACGCAGTGGTCCGGCGCGCTCACCCTGCTCCAGCGCTACGACACCGTCCGCGCGGAGGAGACCGTACAGCTCCTGCGCTCCCTCGTACCGCTGGCCGGCGGGTCCCGCTCCAGCGGCGCCACCCTCCCCGCGGCCGCCGGTTCCGTACTCGCCCGCGCCCAGGCCCCGCCCGCCCTCGCAGCGACCCTCGTCCACGAGGTCCAGCACGGCAAACTGACCGCCCTCGCCGACGTCCTGACCCTGCACACCGCCGACGCCGTGCCCCGCCACTGGGCCCCCTGGCGCAGCGACCCCCGCCCCCTGGAGGGACTCCTGCACGGCGCCTACGCCCACCTGGCCCTGGCCGGGTACTGGCAGCGCGCCGCGCTCTACGGGGCCCGCGGCGCCTGGGCCCAGCACGCCCGGATCCGCGCCCAGGTCGCCGCCGTCCTGCCCGCCCTGCACGGGCACGACCGACTGACCGCGGCGGGCCGGGAGTTCACCGACGCGATGGCCGCCGCCGAGCGGGCCATGGACGAGCTCCCGCCCCCCGGCGACCAGCACGCCGCGGCCCGCCGCGCCGTCGACCGCGAGCGCCGCGCCTGGTGCGAGGCACACCCCGAACTCGCCCCGTTCGCACAGGTCTGACGCACCGTCCGCTGCGGTACCTTTTCAGTCCCGTCCACTGCCCGCAGCCCAGGGAGACGGCCGCATGACCACCGGTAGCCGGCAGGACCGCGAATCGGCGCAACAGCCCCAGCAGCCACCCCAGCCCCAGCGGCCGCAGCGCTTCGTCATCAGCTTCGCGGGCTTCAACCGCCCCTGGGCCGTGTGGATCGCCCACCGCCTGGAAGAACACGGCCACCGCGTCGCCCTCCAACGCTGGGACCCGCAGAGCAGCCCCGGCCTCACCCAGGCCCTCGACGACCTCGCCCGCTCCGGCAGCCGCGTCCTCCTCGTCCTCAGCGAACGCTACTTCTCCGCCGGCACCCACACCGACGACGAGTGGAACACCGCCCTGCGCGCCGTCACCGACGACCACCCGGACCGGTTCGCCGCCGTCTGCCTCACCGACGCACCCCTGCCCAGCGCCGTCGCCGTACTGGAGAAGACCGACCTGTGGGGCCTCGACGCGTACGAGGCCGAATACCGCGTCCTGCGCCGCCTCGAACTGCCCACCGACCGCATCGGCACCGAAACCGGCCGCCGCGGCCCCCGCTTCCCCAACGACCCGCCCGAGATCTGGGGCCGCGTCCCCCGCCGCAACCCCCGCTTCACCGGCCGCAACGACGTCATCGGCACCCTGCGCCAGGCCCTCGCCGAAGCCCCGCCCGGCGCGTCCACCGTCACCCTCCTCGGCCTCTCCGGCGTCGGCAAGACACAGGTCGCCACCGAATACGCCTACCGCTTCGCCTCCGAGTACGACGTCGTGTGGTGGGTCCCCGCCGAGGACCGCCCCACCCTCCGCGAACGCCTCGCCGACCTCGCCCCCGCCCTCGGCCTCCCACGCGGCGCCGGCAGCTACGGCGAGCAGATCCGGGCCGTCCTCGAAGCACTGCGCCGCGGAACCCCGTACAGCCGCTGGCTGATGGTCTTCGACGGCTGCGACAACCCCGACGACCTGATCGACCTGCTGCCCTCCGGCGGCGCCGGCGACGTCATCATCACCTCCCGCAACCGCGAATGGGCCGCCCGGCACACCAGCCTCGTCGAGGTACCCCTCTACGCCCGCCCCGAGTCGATCACCTTCATCCGCCGCCGCGCCGTGCGCCTCACCGCCGACGAGGCCGACCAGCTCGCCGAGGCCCTGGAGGACTATCCCCTCGCCCTCGACCAGACCGCCGGCTGGCTCGCCGACTCACCCCTGCCCGTCGGCGACTACCTCGCCCTGCTCCAGCGCCGGATGGACTCCCGCGTAGCCGTCGCCGTCTCCGAGGACTACCCGCTGCCCTTCCCCACGGCCCTCGCCATACTCCTCAACAACGTCCGGGAGAACTTCCCCGACGCCCTCGCCCTGCTGCGGCTGTTCGTGTTCTTCGCCCCCGGCCCCGTCCCGCTCCGCCTCCTGCGCGAATTCCCCGCCGACGACGTGCCCGAACAGCTCGCCGGCCTCATCAACGACCAGATCCGGTGGAACGGCGCCCTCAACAAGCTCGTCCAGTTCTCCGTCGTACGGCTGGAGTACTCCGACCTCCCCGTGGAGGAGGGCGGAGGCGGACTGGAGACCGTACAACTGCACCGCATGGTCCACGGCATCGTCCGCGAGAACCTCTCCGAGGAAGAGGCCGAACCCCTCGCCCGAGCCGTCCGCCAGGTCCTCGCCGCAGCCGACCCCGGCCGGCCCTCCGACTCCCGGCTCTGGCCCCGCTACGCCGAACTCGTCCCCCACCTCGCCCCCTCCGGGGTCATCACCAGCAGCAACCCGCGGATCCAGAACTTCCTGCTGCACTGCCTGCGCTACCTGATCCTCGCCGGCGAATACCGCACCTGCCTGCGGCTCTGCGAGGAGACCGACCAGATCTGGCGCTCCCGGCTCGGCGACGACCACCCCAAGGTCCGCGAGCTCAGCTACCAGTACGGAAACTCCCTGCGCAACCTCGGCCTGTTCCGCCGCGCCGAGATCCTCACCAGGGCCGTCGCCGACCGGCTCACCGGGGAACGCGGCGACCAGGACCTGGAGAGCCTGCGCGCCACCAGCGCCTACGGCGGCGTACTGCTGTGCATCGCCAAGTTCGAACCCGCCCGCGAGATCTTCGAACACTGCCTGGCCACCTACCGCGAACTGCTCGGCGAGGACGACTCCATCACCCTCGACGCCCAGAACAACCTCGCCGCCACCTACCGGCTGCTGGGCCGCTACCAGGACGCCTACGACCTCGACCTCGACACCCTGCGCCGCCGCGAACGCGTCCTGATGCCCCTGCACATCTCCACCCTCGCCTCCGGCATCGCCTGCGCCATGGGACTGCGCCTCATGGGCCGCTACCGGGAAGCCCAGACCCGTCAGGAACAGGGCGTCAAACTCAACACCCAGGTGCTGGGACTCGGCCACCCCCAGACCCTGCGCGCCGAGCACAACCTCGGCCTGTGCCTGCGCCGCTCCGGCGACATCCCCGGCGCGGGCCTGCGCCTGCGCACCGTCTGGGAACGGGCCACGCGCGTCTTCGGCGTCGACTACCCGTGGACCCTGATGGTCGCCTCCGACTACGCCACCTACCTCAGGGAGTACGGCGACATCGGCGAGGCCCGCCGCATCTCCGAGGACGTCGTCCGCGGCTACCAGTCACAGCTCGGCCTCGCCCACCCGTACAGCATCGGCACCGTCGGCAACCTCGGCCTGGTCCTGCGCGCCCAGGGCGAACGCGCCGAGGGCCTCTCCCTCGCCGAACAGGCCCTCGTCGGCATGCGCGGCGCACTCGGCAGCCGGCACCCCTGGACACTGGGCTGCGCCCTCAACGCCACCGGACACCGCAACATCACCGGGCGGCTGGAGGACGCCCTGGACCTCAGCCGGGAAACCCTGCGCACGGCCGAACGGGTCCTGGGCCCCGACCACCCGATGACGCTGAGCGCCCAGATCGCCCTGGCCTCGGACCTGCGGTCCGTACGCGAGGACACGGAGGCGGGCAAACACGAGGAGGCGGGCATCAAGGGCCTGACCCGCACCCTGGGAGCCCAGCACGTCCACACGGTCTCGGCCAAGCAACGAGCCCGCCCGTACTGGGACTTCGAACCCCAGCCGTAGACGGGGGCGGGCGGGGGCTGCGTGTACGGGCCCACGCGCACTCGGGGCCTCCCCCCCGCGGCCCCCGCGCCCCCGGCCCGTGGCTGCCCACCCGCCCCCTGCGTCGGGGTGGTGGTGTGGGGGCGGTGTCTGAGTGGGGCGGTATCAGGGTTGTGCTGGGGGTTTCCCGTCCGTCCTATCGTCTTCCGTGTCGGGCCGGTCCCTCAAGGGCGCTCCTTTGTCGCGTCGCTTCGCGATGGCCTTCGGCCACCCTTGACCGCCCGTCCCGCCCCGGAAAATCGAGGACAGCCGGGAAGCCCCCAGAAGAACGGGCCGGGGGAGCGGTAGAGGGACGGGCACGTCAGTGAGGGGCGGGGCCGGTCGGGGGGACGCCTCAGATCGCTACACGGCCCTGCCGGACGGCGTCTGCGGGCCTCTGTGGCTGGACATAGGCCGCCTCAGATCGCTACGTGCTTCTCCGAGACGGCGTCTGCAGGCCTCTTGGGCTGGGCATGGGCCGCCAGCGATGGCGAGGCGCTTCTCGATCACGCGTCCGCGGACCGTCTGGGGCTGTCAGGTGCGTTGACCCGGGTGGAGTTCGGCTGACTCGATGTTGTCGACTGCGGTGGAGAGCTCGCGGCCCGACGGGCCCCGGATGCAGGCCGGCTCCACCCAGTGGGGGTGGACCGAGTTCGAGACGTCCTCGTTGACCACGGCCATCAGCTCGCCCTCAATGTCGCGTCTGCGTCGGGCGCGCCGCCGAGCGGCGACGCGCTGCCCGATGAGTTCGGCCCCGGATCGTCCGCGCCGATCGGGTGCCCGTTCCTACTGCCGGACGATGTCGGGCAGTTCGGTGAGGGAATCGATGGACCAGTCTGCTGCGGCGCGGACCTCGGGGTCGTCCGCCCACCAGTGGCCCCAGGGGCCACGCCGGATGTGAGCGGTACGCAGGCCTGCGGCTCGCGCGGGGTGGATGTCGTTGGCCGGATGGTCGCCCACGTACAGGGTTTCGTCGGCGGTGCTGTCCGACACCGACAGCACTTGGTCGAAGAAGGCGCGCGCGGGCTTGGAGACGCCCCACTCGCCCGACGTGACGACGAGATCTGCCGGTAGCTTCAGCGCGCGCAGCAGGTCACCGGCCAGGCGGCTCTGGTTGCCCGCGATGACGACGCGTACTCCCGAGGCACGGAGGGCTTTCAGTGCCGGGCGGACGTCCTCGTAGAGGTCGCTCTCGTCGAGCCGCTCACCGCGCCCCGCGGCTTCACGGGCGGCGTATTCGGCGGAGATGTCGACCCCCGGACGCAGGAGGCGGATTGCGTCCGCGTTGTCCCGTCCGTCCACGACCACGGCGCCCACCAGCGCGGACAGGGTGTGCCGGCGAACGTTGAGCCAGTCCGCCCATGCGGCCCAGTAGCGATCGTCTCGGGTGAGGGTCTCACCGATGTCCAGAACCACGGTCCGAATCATGCGGCCAGCGTACGTCTGACGTCACAGCATCAGATTCACGCGGACACGCTTGCGAAGTGCGGTCATGTCGCGCCGATGTCCGCCCGGCAGGTCGGTTGCGGTGCCGACGGGATTCGAACCCGCGGACAGGTAGGAGCAGGCCCGCTCCGTCCCCGTCAGTCGCCGTGGCAAGGACCTCCGCCACGTCGATCGCAATGGGCCGCTCTGCCACGGCACCTCAACCTGCGGAAGTGCGCACCCCCGCTGCGCCTCAGCTTAGAGAAGCCATTGGGTGCGGACGAGTCCTTTTCCGTGACACAGCCCCGCTGGCACGGACCCACGGAACTCTGCCCTGAACAGGGGACGGACGCGGTCTCGGAGGAGCGCGTAGCGAGGTGAGGCCCCGACGTCGCCTTCTGGGCCGTCCCCGTCGGCTTCGGCCGTGCATTGACCCCGTTGAGCCGGGGAAGCCGGAAGGCCCGGCCCCCTTGGGGGCCGGGCCTTCCTGGTGCTGCCGGGGTTACGCCTCGAAGACCTCGTTCAGGAGGAGCTGCTGCTCCGCCTGGTGGCGCTTCGCGGAGCCCACCGCCGGGGACGAGCCGTGCGGGCGCGAGATGCGCCGCAGGCGCTCGCCCGCCGGGACGTCCGCGCCGACCGCCAGGTCGAGGTGGTCGATCAGGTTGAGGGCGATGAAGGGCCACGCGCCCTGGTTCGCCGGCTCCTCCTGCGCCCAGATGTACTTCGCGGCGTTCGGGAACTTGGCGATCTCGGCCTGGAGCTCGGCACCCGGAAGCGGGTACAGGCGCTCGATGCGGATGATCGCGGTGTCCGTGATGCCGCGCTTCTCGCGCTCGGCCTCCAGGTCGTAGTAGACCTTGCCGGCGCAGAAGACGACCTTGCGGACCGCGTTGGCGTCCACCGTGCTGTCGCCGATGACCGGACGGAACGAACCGGTCGTGAACTCCTCCGCCTTCGACGCCGCGGCCTTCAGACGCAGCATCGACTTCGGGGTGAAGACGATGAGCGGCTTGTGGTGCGGGTTGTGGACCTGCCAGCGCAGGAGGTGGAAGTAGTTGGACGGGAGGGTGGGCATGGCCACCGTCATGTTGTCCTGCGCGCACATCTGCAGGAAGCGCTCGGGACGCGCGGACGAGTGGTCCGGGCCCTGGCCCTCGTAGCCGTGCGGGAGGAGCAGGGTGACGCCGGAGGTCTGGCCCCACTTCTGCTCGGCCGAGGAGATGAACTCGTCGACGACGGTCTGCGCGCCGTTGACGAAGTCACCGAACTGGGCCTCCCACAGGACGAGCGCGTCCGGGCGGGCCAGGGAGTAGCCGTACTCGAAGCCCATGGCCGCGTACTCGGAGAGCAGCGAGTCGTAGACGTTGTAGCGGGCCTGGTCCTCGGACAGGTAGAGGAGCGGGGTGTAGTCCTCGCCCGTCTCCCGGTCGATGAGGACGGCGTGGCGCTGGCCGAAGGTGCCGCGGCGGGAGTCCTGGCCGGACAGCCGGACCGGGGTGCCCTCCATCAGCAGCGAGCCGAAGGCGAGGGTCTCGCCCATGCCCCAGTCGATGGTGCCCTCGTCGATCATCGCCGCGCGGCGCTGCAGCTGCGGCAGCAGGCGCGGGTGGACGGTGACGCCCTCGGGGATGGTGACCTGGGACTCGGCGATCCGCTTGACGACGTCCTGGGAGATCGCGGTGTTGACCGCGACCGGGAACTCCTGCGCGGTCTGCGCGGGCGCGACCGGGGCGCCGACGGCCGGGGCCGTGGCGGCCTCGCGGACCTCCGCGAAGACCTTCTCCAGCTGGCCCTGGAAGTCCTGGAGCGCCTGCTCGGCCTCTTCCAGGGTGATGTCGCCACGACCGATGAGGGACTCGGTGTAGAGCTTGCGCACCGAGCGCTTCTTGTCGATCAGGTCGTACATCAGCGGCTGGGTGAAGGCCGGGTTGTCGGACTCGTTGTGGCCGCGGCGGCGGTAGCAGATGAGGTCGATGACCACGTCCTTGTTGAACGCCTGGCGGAACTCGAAGGCGAGCCGCGCGATGCGGACGACGGCCTCCGGGTCGTCGCCGTTCACGTGGAAGATCGGCGCCTCGATCATGCGGGCCACGTCGGTCGCGTACATCGAGGAACGCGAGGACTCCGGGGCGGCGGTGAAGCCGACCTGGTTGTTGATGACCACGTGCACGGTGCCGCCGGTGCGGTAGCCGCGCAGCTGCGACATGTTCAGCGTCTCGGCGACGACGCCCTGGCCGGCGAAGGCCGCGTCGCCGTGGAGCGCGAGCGGGAGGACCGTGAAGTCCGTGCCGCCCTTGTTGATGACGTCCTGCTTGGCGCGGGCGACACCCTCCAGGACCGGGTCGACCGCCTCCAGGTGGGAGGGGTTCGCGACGAGCGAGACCTTGATCTGCTCGCCGTCCAGGCCGGTGAAGGTGCCCTCGGCGCCCAGGTGGTACTTGACGTCGCCGGAGCCGTGCATGGACTTCGGGTCGAGGTTGCCCTCGAACTCGCGGAAGATCTGCGCGTACGACTTGCCGACGATGTTCGCGAGCACGTTCAGGCGGCCGCGGTGGGCCATGCCGATGACGACCTCTTCGAGGCGGGCCTCGGCGGCCGAGTCGATGACGGCGTCGAGCAGCGGGATGACGGACTCGCCGCCCTCCAGGGAGAAGCGCTTCTGGCCGACGTACTTCGTCTGCAGGAAGGTCTCGAAGGCCTCGGCGGCGTTCAGGCGGCGCAGGATGCGCAGCTGCTCCTCGCGCTCCGGCTTGGTGTGCGGGCGCTCGATGCGGTCCTGGATCCAGCGGCGCTGCTTCGGGTCCTGGATGTGCATGAACTCGACGCCGGTGGTGCGGCAGTACGAGTCGCGCAGCACGCCGAGGATGTCGCGCAGCTTCATCATGGACTTGCCGGAGAAGCCGCCGACGGCGAACTCGCGCTCCAGGTCCCACAGGGTGAGGCCGTGCTCGGTGATGTCGAGGTCGGGGTGCTTGCGCTGCTTGTACTCGAGCGGGTCGGTGTCGGCCATGACGTGGCCGCGGACCCGGTAGGAGTGGATCAGCTCGAAGACGCGGGCGGCCTTCGTGACGTCGTCGTCGTGCGAGGCGTCGATGTCGCGGTTCCAGCGGACCGGCTCGTACGGGATGCGCAGCGACTCGAAGACGGAGTCGTAGAAGTCGTTCTCGCCGAGCAGCAGGTTCGCGACGATGCGCAGGAACTCGCCGGAGGCCGCACCCTGGATGACCCGGTGGTCGTAGGTCGAGGTCAGGGTCATGACCTTGGAGATGCCCAGCTTGTTCAGGGTGTCCTGCGAGGTGCCCTGGAACTCGGCGGGGTAGTCCATGGAGCCGACGCCCATGATGACCGACTGTCCGGGCATCAGGCGGGGCACGGAGTGGACGGTGCCCAGGCCGCCGGGGTTGGTGAGGGAGCAGGTCACGCCGGTGAAGTCATCCATCGTCAGCTTGCCGACGCGGGCGCGGCGGACGATGTCCTCGTAGGCCTGCCAGAACTCGAAGAAGTTGAGGGTCTCGGCCTTCTTGATGCCGGCGACGACGAGCTGGCGGTCGCCGTTGGGCTTCACCAGGTCGATGGCGAGGCCGAAGTTCACGTGGTCGGGCTTGACCAGGGTCGGCTTGCCGTCCTTCTCCGCGAAGGAGTGGTTCATCGACGGCATGGCCTTGATGGCCTGGACCATCGCGTAGCCGATGAGGTGCGTGAAGGAGATCTTCCCGCCCCGGGCCCGCTTCAGGTGGTTGTTGATGACGATGCGGTTGTCGAACAGCAGCTTCACCGGGACGGCGCGGACGGACGTGGCCGTCGGGACGTCGAGGGAGGCGTTCATGTTCTTGGCCACGGCAGCCGCCGGGCCGCGGAGCGTCACCAGCTCGGGGCCCGCGGGGGCCCCAGTGGTGGGCGCGGCGCCAGCCGCTCCGGTGGAGCCGGTGCTCGCAACGGGGGGCGCGGCCTTCTGCGGGGCTACGGAGGCGGGGGCGGGCGCGGCCGGTGCGGCGGCCGGGGCCTGGGAGGTGACAGTCACAGCAGGGGCACCAGAGGGGATGGCAGGAGCAGGGGCAGGAGCTGACACAGGCGGAGGAGTCGGCGTCGCGGTGTGCGCGGGCGCGGCGTCCGCCGCCCCCGTGGCGGCGTCGGCGACCTGCGGGGTCCGGGTGACGGCGGTGGCGGCCTGTGCGGAGGCGCCGTCCGTCGGCGTGGACTTCTCGGAACCGGCCGACGTCACCGGAGCGGCAGCGCCCCCCGGCTTGTAGTCGGCGAAGAAGTCCCACCAGGCGCGGTCGACCGACTGCGGGTCCTGGAGGTACTGCTGATAGATCTCGTCGACGAGCCACTCATTTGCGCCGAAGCCTGAGGCAGGGTTCTTCCCGCCCTCTGCTGCTTCGGTCGTGGTGCTCGAGTTACTGGGGGACTGTGGCGACACGGCGGCAACCGCCCTCTTCCGCTTCACAAGGTATGGACAGCGGGAATAAAGGCTACGCCTCCTGGACCGCTGCATGCAGGCCGGGCGGGACTTACGTCGTGCAGGTCACATCGAACGGCGGGTTTCATGACGTGGAATGGCGGGAAACCAGCCTGGTTCGGGTAGGGGTCACCGCGGTTGCGGCCCCCTTGGCTTCGCACCCCTGACGGACCCCGGGTACGTGTGGCCGAGATCATGTCCTTCCCAGTCGAACCCTACGTCAACACGGGACCTACGAGCTGCCCGGAAGCGTGACGAGGATGCGGCAGCCGCGTGACGATTCGGCCACTCCGATCCGGCCGCCGTGCAGCTCCACGGCCCAGCGGGCGATCGCCAGGCCCAGTCCGGTGCCGCCGTCGCCGCCCCGGGCGCTGCCCCGGTTGAACCGCTCGAAGACCCGGTGGCGCTCGGCCTCCGGGATGCCGGGGCCCTCGTCGCGGACTTCCAACACCAGGTCCCCGGGCGTCTCGCCGGCCCGGGCGCGGACCGTGACCCGGCCGTGCGGCGGGCTGTGCTTGACCGCGTTGTCGATCAGGTTGGCCACCACCTGGTGCAGCCGCTCGGCGTCGGCGTGCGCGCACAGGTCGGGCGGGAAGACGTCCAGGTGCAGGTGGACGTCGTTGCGGGTGTGCCCGCCGGAGCCGGAGAGCAGCCCCGGCCGGCCCGAGGCCGCCAGCCCCGACTCCTTCAGCACCCCGGACAGGTACGGCCACACCTCGAAGCGGCGGGCCTTCAGCGGCACCACCCCGTTGTCCACCCGGGACAGGTCCAGCAGGGTCTCCACGAGCCGGCCGAGGCGCTCGGTCTGCTTCAGCATGGTGCGCATGGTCTCCGGGTCGGCGGCCGAGACCCCGTCGACGACGTTCTCCAGCACCGCCCGCAGCGCGGCGATCGGCGTGCGCAGCTCGTGCGAGACGTTGGCGACGAGTTCCTTGCGGTGCCGGTCCACGGCCTCCAGGTCGTCCGCCATGAGGTTGATCGTGGAGGCCAGGTCGCCCAGCTCGTCGCGGCGTCCGGCGCCCCGCACCCGCCGCGTGAAGTCGCCGTGGGATATCGCCCGGGCCACCGTCGTCATGTCGTCCAGCGGCGCCGTCAGGCTGTGCGCCACGAACTGGGTGATCAGCATCGAGGCGATCACCGAGAAGACGGTGATGAACCGCAGCTCGGTGTCCGTGCGCAGGGCCACCAGCAGCAGGCCGGTCGTGATGAAGACCGAGACGACCACGAGCGTGCCGAGCTTGGTCTTGATCGAGAACGGCGAGAAGGGCCGCAGCCCTCCGGTGGGCCGCTGGCGCTGGCGTGGCCCCTCCGCCCGGCCGTTCACGGCTGGGCCGGGGTCTCCAGGGCGTACCCGACGCCGTGGACCGTACGGATCCGCTCGGCGCCGATCTTCCGCCGCAGGGCCTTGATGTGGCTGTCGACCGTACGGGTCCCGGACGCGTCGGCCCAGTCCCAGACCTCCGCCAGCAGCTGCTCCCGGGAGAGCACGGCCCGCGGTGTGCCGGCCAGGCACACCAGCAGGTCGAACTCGGTCGGGGTCAGGTGGACGTCCTCGGTCTGGACCCGGACCCGGCGCTGCGCGTGGTCGATCTCCAGGTCGCCCAGGCGCAGGGTGGCCCCGCGCGGGGTGTGGGCGGCGATCGTGGCCCGCTCCACCCGCCGCAGCAGGACGTGGACGCGTGCGGCCAGCTCGCGCATGGAGAACGGCTTGGTCATGTAGTCGTCGGCGCCGACGCCCAGCCCGACCAGCATGTCGGTCTCGTCGTCCCGGGCCGTGAGCATGAGCACCGGGACCGGGCGCTGTGCCTGGACCCGGCGGCAGACCTCCAGCCCGTCGAAGCCGGGCAGCATGACGTCGAGGACCAGCAGCTCGGGCAGCCAGCTCTCCGCCGCCGCGACGGCCGCGGGACCGTCGGTGGCCGTCTGTACCTGGAAGCCCTCGGCGCGCAGCCGGGCCGCGATGGCCTCCGCGATGGTGCGGTCGTCCTCGACGACGAGCACACGCCGCTGGGCGCCGGGTGTTGCCGCGGCGCCGGTGTGGGTGGTGTGTGTCTGTTCCATGTCCGCCCCTGAAGATCCCGCTGAATGGGGTGCAGCGTAGAGGAGGCTCCGGCCTGCGGCTACGTGGGGTTCGGACACGGCATATGCGCTGGACCTGAGTAAATGGAATGGGTTGTACCGGGTGCCGGACCCCCCACGGGACCGGCACCCGGCGGGTGGGGCGGTCAGGTGCCCCACCGGCTTCGACCTCGTCGGATCCCTCTTGGAGGGGGCCTACAAGGCCAGTCCGTGACCGTGGGGGAAGACCGGGTCGTGAGTGTCGTTCGGCACATCGGGACGGGATGCCGCGACGGCCGCCATCGAACGCGGGAGCTCGAAGGGCAGGCGCCCCTCGGCGGCGGCCCGGCCGAAGGCCACGTCGAGTAGCGCGGAGTCGGACGCTCCGTAGTCGGCTACCAGCGCCGCCGCGCGCTCGGCGATCTCCGGGACGACGGCGGCCCGCTCCAGGTTGATGCAGACCACGGTGGGGACGCGGTCCAGGAGGTCCAGGATCGCCCCCAGCTCCGGCTCGGAGAAGGCCAGGGAGCCGGAGTGGAAGTAGGACTCGAAGAGGTTCTCCCGCGGCTCGTACGGGGTCCGCAGCCGCAGGACGGCCAGGTCGGCACCGGCCGGGTCGGCGACGACCTCGCCGTACGCGGCGGCCACGGCCGCGTCCACGCCCCGCACGAACAGCTTCGGCCCGGCCGCGACGGGGAGCAGGCCCCGGGGATTGGTGAGGACGGTCAGGGAGCGCCGCTGGGCGGCGGCGCCGAGCGCCGTGAAGTCGGCCCGGCCGACGGTCTCCTCGGCCGCGTCCGGGTCCACGTACGGGTTCTCGAACAGGCCGAGCGTGAACTTCTCGCGCAGCAGGCGGCGCACGGACGCGTCGATCCGGGACTGCGGGACGCGGCCCGAGCGGACCAGCTCCACGACGACCTCGGGGCACTGCTCGCCGCCGAACTGGTCGCAGCCGGCCTCCAGGGCGCGGGCCGCCCGTTCGGCCGGGCTCAGGTGCTCCAGGCCCCATGCGCGGGCCGGGTGCTTCTGCCCGAAGATCACGGCGTCGTTGAGCAGGCCCCAGTCGGTGCACACGATGCCGTCGAAGCCGAGCTCCTCCCGGAGCAGGCCGGTGACCACGCCCTTGTTGAAGCCGAAGCCGACCTCCTCCCAGTCGGTACCGACGGGCTGGCCGTAGTACGGCATCATCTGCGCGCATCCGGCGGCTATCGCGGCTTTGAAGGGCTCCAGGTGGTGTTCGCGCATGCCGCCCGGATAGACCTGCTCCTTGCCGTGCGCGAAGTGCGGGTCCTCGCCGTCCTTCTGGGGGCCGCCGCCGGGGAAGTGCTTGACCATCGCGGAGACCGAGCCGGGCCCGAGGGCGGGGCCCTGCAGGCCGCGTACGTAGGCGCGTACGAGCTCGGCGGTCAGGCGGGCGTCGGAGCCGAAGGTGCCGGACTGGCGGGCCCAGCGGGGCTCGCTGGCCAGGTCGATCTGCGGGTGCAGGGCGACGCGGAAGCCGACGGCGAGGTACTCGCGGCGGACGGTGTCGGCGAAGCGGCGGACGAGCTCGGGGTCGCCGATGGCGGCCAGTCCGAGGGCCTCCGGCCAGGCGGAGAAGGCGCCGGCGTCGAAGGAGGCGCCGGGGTTGTCGGTGAAGGTGTGGCGCGGGTCCGTGGACAGGGTGACCGGGATGCCCAGGCGGGTGCCGGCGGCCATCTCCTGGACGGCGTTCTGCCAGCGGGCCATGTCGCGGGCTCCGTGGGAGCCGAGCAGGTTGAAGTGGGTGAGGAAGCGGTCCTCGACCAGCTCGGGCGTGGTGAGGGGGAGCATCGAGCCGTCGGTCTCGGTGACCGGGGTGCCGTCCGCGTTCATCATCAGCATCGAGTGGAAGAGCTGGCCGGCCTTCTCCTCGGGCGTCATGCGGGAGAGCAGGTCCTCCACGCGCCGGGCGACGGGCAGCGAGGCGTCCTTGTACTCGGGTCTGTCGGGTCTGGCGTTCATGGCGGCTCCTGGACGACGTGACCGGCGGCGGATCGGCGGCGAATCGGCAGGGTCAACGTAGAGCCGAAAACCATGTGACTGCTAGGTTTTCAAGAGTGGCGCGGGTCACAAGGTCTGG
This sequence comes from Streptomyces sp. A0592, assembly GCF_004795115.1. Lineage (NCBI taxonomy): Bacteria > Bacillati > Actinomycetota > Actinomycetes > Kitasatosporales > Streptomycetaceae > Streptomyces > Streptomyces sp. A0592. The sequence goes on along the minus strand of NZ_SSBM01000021.1, from coordinate 100,132 downwards.
ATGGCCGCGGGTGAACCGTGCTTAGGGTGTCCGCATGGCACAGGACAGGCCGCGAACGGCCACGAAGGGCTCGGCGCGGGGGACCTACGCCGTCGGCGACGCCCGGCGGCAGAAGATCCTCGACACCGCGGTCGAGCACTTCGCGCTGTGGGGCTTCCACGCCTCCTCGCTGGCCCGGATCGCGGCCGCCTGCGGGATCACCCAGGGCGGGCTGCTGCACCACTTCCGCAGCAAGGAGGACCTGCTGCTGGCGGTCCTGGCCCAGAGCGAGCAGCACGACGTGGAGAGGCTGTTCGCCGAGCGCCCGGAATCGGTCGCCGCCCACTTCGCCACCCTCGTCGCCCTCGCCGGGGACAACGAGCGCCGGCCCGGCCTCGTCCGCATGTTCCACACCCTCGTCGGCGAGGCGGCCAACCCCGGCCACCCCGCGCACGCGTACTTCGGGCAGCGCTACGCCCGGGTGCTCGACCACACCGTGGAACTGCTCCGGGTGGGCGTCGCCCGCGGGGAACTGCGTCCCGGCACCGACTGCGAGGCCGCCGGCCGGGAGATCCTCGCCGTCATGGACGGCCTCCAGATCCAGTGGGTGCTGGAGCCCGCGGGCGTGGACATGCCGACCCGGCTGAGCGGGTTCCTGGACCGGCTGCTGCGGGACCTCAGCCCTGCGTGAACGGCGGCAGCGCCTCCGCCACCTTCACCAGGGCCGGCGGCAGGGAACCCTGCTCGCCCGCGACCTCGTACCCGCCGTGCACGAAGGCGTAGAAGAACCCGTCGTAGATCTTGGGGCCGCCCGTCGCGATCCTGGGCTGACGGGCGAAGTCCGCCTCCCGGAGCGCGGTGCGCAGGGCCGCCAGCTCCCGTTCCGACAGCTTCCCCGTGCCCTCCGGCTCGGCCTTCGCGTCCAGCCGGGACCAGGAGCCGTCGCCCTTCACGACGAGGGTGTGGGTCTCGCCGGCGAAGCCCCCGCTGCGGGTCACCCGGACCAGGGTCTCGCCGGGGGCGGGCACCGGGGTCGTGCTCGCGGCCGGGCTCTGGCCCGGGCTCCGGCTCGCGGCGGGGTCCGGGCTCGCGCCTGCGCCCGTACTCGCACTCGTACTCGCGCCCGGCCCCGCGGAGCCCTTCGGCGGCGCGTCGTCGCCGCCCCCGGAACCGGACGGTCCGCACCCCGCCAGGACCACCGCACCCAGAAGTACCGCCGCCACTGCCCGGAACGCCCGCACACCCACCTCCGCAGCCACTCGGGTCCACCCCCGAGTATGGAGTCCGCACCCCCGATCCGACAGCTTCAGGAGGCCGCCATCAGACGCATCGCGCCATGGCGCCCGGTGCCGCCGCTGCTCGCCGCGGTCCTCGGCCTGTGGGGCCTGGAGCGCGGCGGCAGCATGTGGCGCGACGAGTCCGTCACCTGGCAGGTGGCGCACCGCACGCCCGGCGCGATCCTGGACCTCCTCGGCCGCGTCGACGCCGTGCACGGCCTCTACTACGCCCTCATGCACGGCGTGTTCCAGGCCTGGGACGGCGGCCTGTGGGCGCTGCGGCTGCCCTCCGTCGCCGCCACCGCCCTCGCCGCCGCGGGCGTGGCCGCCGTCGCGCACCGGCTCGTCGGGGAGCGGGCCGCGCTCCTCTCCGGCTGCGTGTACGCCGTACTCCCGCCCGTCCAGATGTACGCCCAGGAAGGCCGCTCGTACGCGCTGGTCGCGGCCGCCGTGGTGTGGGCGACGTACCTGATGCTCCGCGAGCGGTGGATCGCCTACACCGTCGTGCTGCTGATCGGCTGCTGGCTGCACGAGTTCGCCGCGCTGGCGCTGCTCGCCCACGCCTTCACCGCCCGCCGCGCGCGCGGCTGGCGGTGGAGCGCCGCGACCGTCGTCGTCCTGCTGCTGCCGCTCGCCGCCGTCAGCGTGCGCCAGGCCCACCAGCAGCTCGGCTGGCTGGGCCGGCCGAGCTGGCAGGACTGGGCCGCCTACGCCGTGGTGGGCGCAGCCTCCCTGCTGCTCGCGCGGGGCGCCCCGAAGGACCTCGTACGGGTGGCGCTGCCCCTCGTACTGTTGCCGCCCGGACTGCTCATGGTGGTCTCGCTGCTCAACCCCTGGTACGTCGACCGGTACGTGCTCTACGCGCTGGCCGGGCCCGCCCTGCTGGCCGGCGCACGGCTGGCCGCCGCCCGCGGATGGTGGCCGTGGGTGCTGGCGGGCGCCCTCCTCGTGCCGTTCGGCATCTGGTCGGTGTGGCTGCGCACTCCGGAGAGCCGCAAGGACGACGTCCTCGCGGTGGCCGCCGCGGTGCGGGAGCGGGCCCGCCCGGGGGACGCGGTGGTGTTCATGCCCTCCCGCAGGCGCGAGTGGCTGCTGTCCTCGCCGGATGCCCGCGCAGGCCTGCGCGACGTCGCCCTCGCCGCCGGTCCGACCGCCTCCCGCAGCCTCCAGGGCACCGAGCTGCCCCCCGAGCGGATCCGCGCGGCCCTGCTCGCCTCGCCCCGGGTGATCGCCCTGCAGGACCCGCCGGGGCAGCCCCTGGACCCGTACCCGCGCGAGGCGGTCAAACGCGAGGTGCTGGCAGGCCGCTTCGAGCTCTGCTCGGTCACGGACGTACGGGGCGCCCGGGTCGCCGTCTACGCCCGCCCGGGCGGCTGCGCCGGCACCTAGTGCTGCCCAGGCTCCGTCCGGGGGCCCCAGGTTGTCGGGGCACGCAAGCACGTCCAGTAGGGGCCGTGGCCCTGCGCCTTGCGATCCACCGCACCGGACACCGCGACCCGGCGGACCTTTCCGGTCACCCCGAGGCCCAGGGCGCGACGTGCGGCGGGCGCAGGCCGCCCACCGGGCTGCGCCCGGGCCCGCCCGACTGGGCCCCGCACACGCGGGCGGCCCACGCCCACGGGCATCGGCGCCGCTTCGAGGAATCGGCGCGGGCCGTGTCCCGGAACACATCCGGCAGGCGCCGCCTCGTCCGCCGTCGCCCGTGCTCCGCGTGTGCGCGTACCGTCCGCTCCGCCGGTTCCCCGACCGGGGGCGCGACGCGGCAAGCCGGCTCCGGGCAGGGGTGGTTGCGGGCCCGGCACGGACACGCCGGAGGATGGGGGCGACCGCGTCGTACCGCTCGCGGGCCGTGACGCCGCCCGTGAGCCCCCAGGAGGTGCAGCCGCATGCCCGCATCCGACAACCCCGCATCCGACAACCCCGCGCCCCGCGAGCCCGGGCCCGCGAACCCCGGACCGCTGGTCGGGGCCGACTGGCTCGCCGCCCGGCTGGGCGCCCCCGGACTGGTCGCCTTCGACGCCTCCGTCGGCGCCCACGGTGCCGCCGGCCGGCGCATTCCGGGCGCCCGCCCCTTCGACCTCGACGGAGTCCTCTCCGACCACGCCGCCTCCGCCCCGCACACCATGCCCGGGCCCGGCGGGTTCACCGAGGCGCTGCGCACCCTCGGCCTCCACGACACCGACACCGTCGTCGTGTACGACGGCGCCGGCGTCTACTCCAGCGCCCGCGCCTGGTGGATGCTGCGCGCCATGGGCTTCGACCGGGCCGCCGTCCTCGACGGGGGACTGCCCGCCTGGACGGCCGCCGGCCTGCCCGTCGAGGACGCCGCCCCGGCGTACGGGGGTCCGCGCGGCTCCTTCACCGCCCGGCCCCGCCCGGGGCTGCTCGTCGATGCGGAGGCCGTCGCCGCGGCCCTGTCGGACCCGGCGGCGGCCGTCCTCGACGCCCGTACCCGCGAACGCTTCGAGGGCACCGCCCCCGAACCCCGCCCCGGCCTGCGCGGCGGCCACATGCCGGGCGCCGTCAGCCTCCCGTTCGGCGAACTCCAGCGCCCCGACGGCCTGATGCGCCCGGCCCCGGAACTCCGCGCCGCCTTCGAGGCGGCCGCGGGCGGGCGCGAACGCCTCCGCTTCAGCTGCGGCTCCGGGGTGACCGCCTGCGTACTGGCCCTCGGCGCCGACCTCGCCGGCTACCGGGACCTGGCGGTGTACGACGGCTCCTGGAGCGAGTGGGGCCTGCCCTCCCCGCTGCGCCCGGTCGTCACCGGGCCGGGCACGGGAGGCGGCGCCCCGGAGCCCGCCCCAGCAGACCGTCCGTCAGCCGAAGACGACGGAGCGCACCTTCAGGCGCTCTGACGCCCCGCCGGTGTACGGCCGCAGCCGGAAGGAGGGCCCCTCGCAGTTGGTGCCGGCGAAGACCGTCGCCCAGGCGTCGGTGCGGTTCCGCGGCGAGTGCCCGGGCTCGGGGTTCTCCTGGCCGACACCGGGGAGGTTGAAGCACTGGTCGTTCGCCGGGTCGTTGAGGAAGCCGGTGGCCTCGTAGCCCTCGACGGTCACGTACTCGTAGACGAACCGCCCCGAGGCGGCGGAGGCGGAGGCCGGGACGGCGACGAGGAGCAGGGCGGCGCCGAGGACGGCGGTGAATGCGGAGCGGAGACGCATCAGCTGGTCTTTCTACGGGTGGGAACGTTGCCGCAGCCACCCCTGCCCGGACGGCGGGTCCGCATCCACGCATCACGCGTACGGATGAGGAGGAAACGACCCTGCTCGGCCCGAACGGCCGAAGCCCGCCCGGCGCGCCGGTGCGGGCCCGGGGGATAACCCGACATCCGATCCGGGTACCGGCACCATCGGCCGTGCGGCGCCGGCGCCGGAGGATCGGTGCATGACTTCCCACACCATCGCGGCCCGCACAGCCCGCGCCGCGGCCGTCACCCTCGCGGCCGGCCTCGTCCTGGCCGGATGCTCCTTCGTCGACGGCCCGCGCAGGACCGCCCGCGCCGACGCGGCGGTCACCGAGGCGGTCACCGCCGTCGAGCTGACCGGTACCCGGTCGGGGTCGATCGAAGTCACCCCCGGCACCGGTCCCGGCGTCACGGTCCGCCGTACCGTCCACTACCGCGGCGACACCGCTCCCACACCCGGCCAGCAGGTCAGCGGGGGAGTCCTCACCTTCACCGACGGCTGCTCCGGAGACTGCTCCATCGACTACCGCCTGGAGGTCCCCGCCTCCGCGAAGGTCGCGCTGGAGAGCGACAGCGGCGACATCACGGTGACGGGCGTCGCCGCCGCAGAGGTGGAGGCCGACTCCGGCGACGTCCGGGCCGAGGGCATCGCCGGACCCCTGAGGATCAGCACCGCCTCGGGCGAGATCACCGCCACCGGCCTGTCCGGCCCGAGCGCGTCGGTGCACTCGGAGTCGGGCGACACGCGCCTGGACTTCGCGAAGGCCCCCTCCTCGGTGCTCGCCGAGACCACCTCCGGCGACGTCAGCCTGAGGGTGCCCGAAGCCCCCTACCGCCTCTCGGTCTCCACCACCTCCGGCGCCCGCGACGTCACCCTCCCCGACGACTCCTCGGCCCCCTCCCGGCTTTCGGCGAAAACCACCTCGGGCGACGTCCGCATCTCCCCCCTGAAGGGCTGACCGATCCCGGCCCGAACGGCTGACCGATCCCGGCAGGGCAGCCGCCGAAGTGCGTTCGCCCCCGGCGAACGGGGGTTGGGGAACATCAGCGGGCGCAGATGCATTGAGTCGGCATAGCTCAACTTCACTGCCGGAGGGAAGATCATGGCTTCGACGTCCGTAACGCTCACCCTGCCCGTGCTGCCGCTCGACGACGAGGTCGTGCTGCCCGGAATGGTCGTCCCGCTGGACCTGTCCGACGCCGAGGTGCGCGGAGCCGTCGAGGCCGCCCAGGCCGCGGCGGGGACCAGCGGCAAGCCCCGGGTACTGCTCGTGCCGCGGATCGACGGCAAGTACGCCGCGACCGGTGTGCTCGGAACCGTCGAGCAGGTCGGCCGCCTCTCCGGCGGGGACCCCGGCGCGCTCATCCGCGGCCTCGGCCGCGTCCGTATCGGCGCCGGCACCACCGGGCCCGGAGCGGCGCTCTGGGTCGAGGGCGAGACCGTGGACGAGACGGTCCCCGATCCGCTGCCGGGCGCCGTCGCCGAGCTCGTCAAGGAGTACAAGGCCCTCGCCACCAGCTGGCTCAAGAAGCGCGGCGCCTGGCAGGTCGTGGACCGCGTCCAGCAGATCGAAGGGGTCTCCGCCCTCGCCGACAACTCCGGGTACTCGCCGTTCCTGACGGTCGAGCAGAAGGTCGAACTGCTGGAGACGGCCGACCCGGTCGCCCGCCTCAAGCTCGCGATCAAGGCGCTCAGCGACCACCTCGCCGAGCAGGACGTGGCAGAGTCCATCGCCAAGGACGTCCAGGACGGCGTCGACAAGCAGCAGCGCGAGTTCCTGCTGCGCCGCCAGCTGGAGGCCGTGCGCAAGGAACTGCGCGAGCTGAACGGCGAGAAGGACGGCGAGGAGTCCGACGACTACCGGGCCCGCGTCGAGGCCGCCGACCTCCCCGAGAAGGTCCGCGAGGCCGCGCTCAAGGAGGTCGACAAGCTGGAGCGCTCCAGTGACCAGAGCCCCGAGGGCTCCTGGATCCGCACCTGGCTGGACACCGTGCTCGAACTGCCGTGGAACGAGCGCACCGAGGACCAGTACGACATCCAGGGCGCCCGGGCCGTGCTCGACGCCGAACACGCCGGCCTGAGCGACGTCAAGGACCGCATCACCGAGTACCTCGCCGTCCGCAAGCGGCGCGGCGAGCGCGGCATGGGAGTCATCGGGGGCCGCCGCGGCGGCGCCGTGCTCGCGCTCGTCGGCCCGCCCGGCGTCGGCAAGACCTCGCTCGGCGAGAGCGTGGCCCACGCCATGGGCCGCAAGTTCGTCCGCGTCGCCCTCGGCGGCGTCCGGGACGAGGCCGAGGTCCGCGGCCACCGCCGGACCTACGTCGGCGCCCTGCCCGGCCGCATCGTCCGGGCCATCAAGGAAGCCGGGTCCATGAACCCCGTGGTCCTGCTCGACGAGATCGACAAGGTCGGCTCCGACTTCCGCGGCGACCCCGCGGCCGCCCTCCTGGAGGTCCTCGACCCCGCCCAGAACCACACCTTCCGGGACCACTACCTGGAGGTCGAGCTGGACCTGAGCGACGTCGTCTTCCTGGCCACCGCCAACGTGCTGGAGGCCATCCCGGAGGCCCTCGCCGACCGCATGGAACTCGTCCGCCTCGACGGCTACACCGAGGACGAGAAGGTCGTCATCGCGCGCGACCACCTGCTGCCCCGCCAGCTGGAACGCGCCGGGCTCGCCGCCGACGAGGTGGTCCTGGAGGAGGACGCCCTGCGCAAGCTGGCCGGGGAGTACACGCGCGAGGCGGGCGTACGCACCCTGGAGCGGGCGATCGCGCGCCTGCTGCGCAAGGTCGCCGCCCAGCACGAGCTGGGCGAGCGCGAGCTCCCGTACCGCATCGGCGCCGACGAGTTGCGGGGCCTGATCGGACGCCCGCACCACGTGCCCGAGTCCGCCCAGGACCCGGCCGAGCGGCGCACCGCCGTCCCCGGCGTGGCCACCGGCCTCGCGGTCACCGGCGCGGGCGGCGACGTGCTGTTCGTCGAGGCCTCGCTGGCCGACCCGGAGACGGGCGCGGCCGGACTGACCCTCACCGGCCAGCTCGGCGACGTGATGAAGGAATCGGCGCAGATCGCGCTGAGCTTCCTGCGCTCGCACGGCGCCGAACTGGAACTCCCCGTCGCCGACCTGAAGGACCGGGGCGTGCACATCCACTTCCCGGCGGGCGCCGTGCCCAAGGACGGCCCGAGCGCGGGCATCACCATGACCACCGCCCTCGCCTCGCTGCTCTCCGGACGGCAGGTGCGCACGGACGTGGCCATGACCGGCGAGGTCTCGCTGACCGGGCGGGTCCTGCCGATCGGCGGGGTCAAGCAGAAGCTGCTCGCCGCCCACCGGGCGGGCCTGACCACCGTGATCATCCCGAAGCGCAACGAGGCCGATCTGGACGACGTCCCGGCCGAGGTGCTGGAGGGGCTGGAGGTGCACCCCGTGACCGACGTCCGCCAGGTGCTGGAGCTCGCCCTGGACGGGGCGCAGGTGCCGGTCACCGCCGTCGCCTGACGGCTGCCGCCGCCAGCCGGACTGCTTCCGGACGGCCCGGGGCCCGGCTGCGGCGGGGCCCCGGGCCGTCCGTGCACCCGCTGCGAAATACTGGGCCCCCACCCACGGGGCCCCACCCACCGTGGTGCCACACAGCGAAGAAGGAGCGGGACGTGCACGGGAGTGAAGACCAGGAGTTCCTTGCCCTGGAGCGGGAGCTGTCCGTCTTCCTCCGGCGGGCCCGCGCCTCCTCCGGCGAGATGGCCCGCGAGCTCCACCCCGAGCTGGAGCCCGCCGCGTACGGGCTCCTCGTACGGCTGGAGGCGGCCGGCCGGCAGCGGGCCACCGAGCTCGCCGCCTACTTCGGCGTCGGCAAGGCCACCATGAGCCGGCAGCTGCGGGCTCTGGAGGTCCTGGGCCTGGTCGCCCGCGAACAGGACCCCGCCGACGGACGGGCCTTCCTCGTCGGGCTCACCGAGGAGGGACGCGAGCGCTTCCTGCGGGTGCGGGGCGCGCGGCGCGAGCAGTACATGCGCAAGCTCGCCGGCTGGGACCGCGGAGAGGTGGCGGAACTGGCCCGCCTGCTGCACCAGTTGAACGCCGGCGCCGAGTAACGGCGTCCCAGGGCCCGGTCGGCGCCGCCCCGGAGCCGCGCCGGAGCCGCTCCGGCGGTGCGTCACAGTTCCGCGTAGACCGCCGAGGCGTCGTCGTGCCGCTTGCCCCGGGCCGGCGGGCGGGCCGGGTCGGACTCGACGGCGCGGACCCGGCCGATCAGGCCCTGCGCGCCCTCCTTCCGCAGCACCGCCAGGCACTCGGGTCCGTCCACCGGCTCGCCCCGTCCGTGAGCGCGGCCACCGCCCGCACCCGCCCCCGCGGGGTGCGCCCCGTGACCGCCCGGGCCGCCACCGCCGGATCCGCGGCCGCCGTGAAGAAGCCGCCTTCGGCGTTGCGCAGGGCGTCCGTCGCCGCCACCGAGCGCAGCACCTCGCGCGGCACCCGATCCAGCCGGTCGTCGAGCACCGCCGCCACCTCGCCGCCGGGCGCCTGGAGGAGGAGTACGGAATCCGAGAGCACGAGGTGCTCCACCTGCGCCGCGTCCCAGCGGACCACGACCACCGTCGCCTGCGGGGTGCGGACGTGAGAAAGGTCACAGGTGTCGCGATGGGCCTCGGCCGTGGCGCGGACGGCTTCGGCCAGGACCCGATCCAGCGGCATGTCGCGCCGCGATCCGGACAGTTCGGTCAATCGGCCGCCGAGCCGGGTCGTGAACCACGGCACTCCGTGCACGCACCCGTCGTCGCCCGCCGGCGGGGTGACCCCGTCGAGGGCCACGAGGACGCCGCCTCCCGAAGCGGGCGCCGACGCCGACACCCAGTCCTCATTGGGGCGTTCCTGACTGCCGGGGGCGGTGGCGAGGTCGATGCGCATACGGACATTCTGCCCGGCGGGGACCCTGGAGGCCGGGTTGGTGCAGACCAAGGGGGAGAGATGGGTGCCCTCTGCACGCGAAGTGTCCGGGGGGCGGGCCGGCAAGGCCCCGGCCCGGGACGGCCGATGTGGGCGGGGCATACTGCCAAAGGCCCCATCGATCTTTCAACCGCCTGTCCACGGAACCGCTCTGGGGCCGGGTGCCCGAGTTGGTCGCCAACTCATCCGTGATGTTCACTCGTTCGAGTGGCCGGTTGGGCGATGTGCGGCTCTCTCCCCAACACGCTGCAAAGGTCTGAGGCGGTACGAGGGGGCAGGGGGCGTTTACTTGTTGACCGGCCGTTACCTCGGCCACACGAGTAGACGAGCAACAGCACACGTACAGGATTGCGAGCACCGGTGCAGAAGAAGCGGTCTCGGAACAAGGAGCACCTCCCAGCGGTAGCTGGGGGAGGCACCGCCGCCGAAGGCCCGGCCCCCGCAGGACGCCGCGTCCGCGTGCGCAGCCGGCTGGTCGTCGGCGTCGCCGTCGCGGGACTCACCGTCCTCGCGGCCGGCACCCCCGCCGTCGTCACCGCCGCGAGGGAGCTGAACGACTCCCAGCGGCTGGTCACCCTCGCGGAGCAGACCGGCCAGATCCTCACCCTCACGCACGTCCTCGCCGACGAGCGCGACGCCGTCGTCGAGTACGCCGCCAAGGGCCGCCCCGGCGCCGCCAAGGGCGGACTCCAGGAACGCATCCTGCGCACCGACCGGCAGATCTCCGAGGCCGCCGCCGAGGTCGAGGAACCCCTCGCCATGGCCCTCGCCCGCGTCGCCTCCGTCCGCACCGAGGCCATCGACGGCAAGGGCACCGCCCTCGCCGTCCACCAGGCCTACACCGGCGTCATCAGCGAACTCCTCGCCCCGGGCACCCGGCTCGCCGAGCTGACCCCGCCGCGCGCCGAGGATGCCCTCGCCACCACCCGCCCCCTGGCCCCCCTCGGCCAGGCCGTGGACCAGGCCTCGGCCACCCGCGGACTGCTGCTCGGCGCGCTGGCCGTCCCCCGCGGCGAGCAGCCCCCCGGCTCGGCCACGGTCGACGAACTCACCGCCGCCGCCCAGCGCTCGCGCGTACGGGAACAGGCCGCCCTCGACGACTTCACGCGGGTCGCCCGGCCCGACGTACGCCAGACCCTGACCGCCACCGTCACCGGCCCCGAGGTCAAGGCCGCCGACGACCACCTCAAGCGGCTCCTGGACCGGCCCACCCTGGCCGCGCCCGACCGCAGGACCGACGGCGCCGCCGTCGGCGCCGCGCTCACCTCCCGCATCGACCGGATGCGCACCGTCGAGGCCACCCTCGCCGGCGAACGGGCCTCCGCCCTCGCCTCCCTGCGCGACGACGACGTGACCCGGCTGGAGATCCTCGTCGCCCTCCTCGGCCTGCTGTTCCTGGTCGCCATCGGCTTCGCCACCGCCGTCGCGCGCTCGCTGACCCGCCCGCTGTCGGTCCTGCGGCGCGGCGCGGAGCGGCTGGCGACTCCCGAGGGCTCGGTGGAACCGGTGCGGTTCACCGGCCGCAACGACGAGTTCGCCGAGGTCGTCCGGCACCTGAACGCCGTACGCGACCAGACGGTCTCCCTGCACACCCGGATCGCCGGGCTCGACGCCGACCGGCGCCGCATCATCGGCCGCAACGAGGCGCTCGCCTCCGGCCGCGAGGTCCTCGAGGAGGAGCTGACCAAGCTGCGCGCGGGGCTGGAGGAGCACCGCCGCATCATGTCGACGACCTCCGTCTCGCTGTCGCTGCGCACGCTGGGCCTGGTGGAACGCCAGCTGGCCGTCATCGAGGAGCTGGAGTCCAAGGAACAGGACCCGGACCGGCTCGCGACCCTCTTCAAGCTGGACCACCTGGCGACCGTGATGCGCCGCCACAACGAGAACCTGCTGGTCCTCGCCGGGCAGGAACACGGCCACGGGCAGGGCCTGCCCGTGGCGCTGGTCGACGTGATGCGGGCCGCCGTCAGCGAGATCGAGCGCTACGAGCGCGTCGACCTCGCGGCGCTGCCCTCGTACACGCAGGTCGCCGGGCACGCTGCCGACGACATCTCGCACGTGCTCGCCGAACTGCTCGAGAACGCCACGACGTTCTCCCCGCCGGACGTCAAGGTGAAGGTGTCGGGCTGGACGCTCGACAACGGCGACGTGGTGCTCTCCGTCGTCGACGAGGGCATCGGCGTCACCGGGGACCGCCTGGAGGCGCTGAACGCCCGGCTGTCCACGCCCGAGGCGTACGACGAGGAGCCCGAGGAGGAGCACGGCCTGGGCCTCGGCCTGTACGTGGCGGGGCGGCTCGCGGCCCGGCACGGCGTCACCGCGGAGCTGCGCGGCGCGCGCCACGGGGGCACGGAGGCCCTGGTGGTCGTCCCCGCGGCGCTGCTGCCCGCCACCCCGCTGGCGTCGCCCGTCCACACCCTGGCCACACCGGGCGCGCCCTCGCTGCACCTGCCGGGCGTGATAGCGGAGGCGAACGAGAACACCCTCCCGGCGCGCCGGCGCGGTACGCACGCCGCGCCGGAGGCCGCCGCGGCCGAAGCGAGCCAGGAGCCTGCGGCTCCGGCCCCGGCCCCGGCCCTCACCGATGCCGCCGAGCCGGTTCTCCCGGCCGAGACGGTCACGCCGGTCACCCTGGCCGAGGCCCTCGCGCCCCCGGCCGACGCCGACCTCCCGTCGCCCCCCGAGCCCGCCCCGCCCGCGGACGCGCCCCCGGCCGACCAGGTCTCCGCGGCTGCTCCGGCCGCGGATGCGCCTCCGGCCGAGCAGGTGCTCACCGCGGCCCCGGCTGCGGACGCCCCTCCGGCCGAGCAAGTCTTCACGGCCGCTCCGGCCGCGGACGCGCCTCCGGCCGAGCAGGTGTTCACCGCGGCCCCGGTCGAGCAGGTGTTCACCGCCGAGCCCCCCGCAGGGGAGCAGCTCCTCGCCCGCATCGTCCACGACACGGACCCGGCCGACTTCACGCTGCCGGATCCCGCCGAGGCCGACCCCGCCGAGCCCCCCGCTGGGGACCCGGCCGACCCGACGTTCACTGCCGAGCCCCCCGCAGGGGACCACGCACACGCCCCCGCCGAGGCCGACTGGCTCCCCCGCCAGGGCAGCCACCCCGCCGACCCCGCCGACGGCGGCGGCCCCGTCACCGACAAGGGCCTGCCGAAGCGCACCCCGCGCACCGTCGCCGCCCCGCGCAGGGAGGACGTACGGCCCCAGCCGCCGCGCCGGGTCGACGCCGAAGAACTGCGGCGCCGGCTCGGGGGCTTCTACCAGGGAGCCCAGGATGGCCGGCGCGTCGTCGCCGCCGAGCTCGCGCAGGACCTGGAGCAGGACCGGTGGCAGGACCGGGGGCAGGGACAGAGCAATACCGACCAGGGGGACAGCGCACAGGAGGCACGCACATGACCGCGCCCAGTACGTACGGACTGAGCACCCAGGCCCGCAACCTGCAGTGGCTGCTGACCGACCTGGTCGAGGAGGTGCCCGGCGTCAACTCCGTCGCCGTCGTCTCCTCGGACGGGCTTCTGCTCCTGTCCTCCGACCCCGCAGCGGGCGGCGTGGGCGGCGTGGGCGGCGCGGGCGAACCACCGGCGACGCCGAGGCCCAAGGGGCCACGGGGAGCGTCCGCCGACCTCGCCACCATCGTCTCCGGACTCGGCAGCCTCACCACGGGGGCGGCCGCCCTCATGGAGTTCGGCACCGTCAAGCAGACCATGGTGGCGATGGAGAACGGCTCGGTCTTCGTCATGGCCATCAGCGACGGCTCACTGCTGGGCGTGCACGCCACGCCCGACTGCGACATGAGCGTCGTCGCCTACCACATGGCCCTGTTCGTCGGCCGCGCCGGACACGTCCTGACCCCCGAAGTCCGCAGTGAGCTGCGCCAGTCGATGGAGAACACCCCGTGAGGAGACCGGCCGCCGATCGACTCCCGATACGCGGAGCCGACCGCCGTCCCGCCCGCGTCCGCCCGTACTCCCTGACGGGCGGCCGGACACGGTTCACCCAGGTCCTGAACGTCGAGACGTTCGTCGCCGCCCTGGACACCAAGGCGTCCGAGCCGCAGAAGCCCGACCGCATGCCCGAGATGCCCGCCATCGTCGAGGTCTGCCGTCGCATGCGCACGATCGCCGAGATCGCCGCGCTGCTGAAGCTGCCCCTCGGTGTGGTCCGCGTCTTGGTCAGCGACCTCGCCGACCAGGGCAGGATCCGTGTCTACGGAACGGGCAACGGCTCCGGCCGGCCCGAACGCGCGCTGCTGGAAAGGGTGCTCGGTGGTCTTCGCCGTCTCTGACAGAACGGGGGTGGACGACGAACCGGTCCAGCCCTGGCAGTACGACCGCTCCCGCGCACCCGTCGCCGTCAAGGTGCTGGTCGCGGGTGGCTTCGGGGTCGGAAAGACCACCTTCGTCTCCTCCGTCTCCGAGATCACCCCGCTGCGCACCGAGGCGGTGATGACCCAAGCCAGCGTCCCGACCGACGACCTGACCGGAACGCCGGACAAGCACACCACCACCGTCGCCATGGACTTCGGCCGCGTCACCCTCGACGACGACCTCGTCCTCTACGTGTACGGGACCCCGGGCCAGGAACGGTTCTGGTTCATGTGGGACGACCTGGTCCGCGGAGCCATCGGCGGGCTCGTCATGGCCGACACCCGCCGCCTGCGCGACTGCTTCCCCGCCCTCGACTACTTCGAGAGCTCCGGGCTGCCGTACGCCGTCGCCGTCAACCACTTCGAGGGCTCGCCGTCGTACGAGCCCGAGGACGTGCGCGAGGCGCTCAGCGTTCCGCCGCACATACCCGTGGTGATCATGGACGCGAGAGAGCGCCGGACGGTGATCGAATCCCTGCTGGCGCTGGTGGGCCACGCCCTCGACAGCACTCCCGAATAGAGGACTTGAGAGATGCGCAGGATACTTGTCGTCGGAGCCGGCCAGTCCGGCCTCCAGCTCGCCCTCGGACTCCAGTCCAAGGGGTACGAGGTCACCCTCATGTCCAACCGGACGGCGGACGAGATCCGCACCGGTCGGGTCATGTCCACCCAGTGCATGTTCGACACCGCGCTCCAGCACGAGCGCGACCTCGGGATCAACTTCTGGGAGCAGCAGGCCCCGAAGATCGAGGGCCTCGGCGTCTCGGTCGCCGCGCCCGACGGCAGCCGCCCCATCGACTGGCTCGGCCGGCTCAAGGGCCACGCGCAGTCCGTGGACCAGCGCGTGAAGATGTCCGGCTGGCTGGACACCTTCGCGCAGCGCGGCGGGCAGCTCGTCATCCACGGGGCGTCCGTCGCCGACCTCGACTACTTCTCCCGCACCTACGACCTGGTGCTGATCGCCGCCGGCAAGGGCGAGCTGGTGTCGATGTTCGGGCGGGACGCGGCCCGTTCCCCGTACGACGCCCCGCAGCGCGCGCTGGCCGTCTCCTACGTGCACGGCCTCGGCCCGCGTTCCGAACACCCCGAGACGGAAGCGGTCCGCTGCAACCTCGTCCCGGGTGTCGGCGAGCTGTTCGTCATGCCGACCCTGACGACCTCGGGCCGGGCGGACATCCTGTTCTGGGAGGGCGTCCCCGGCGGTCCGGTCGACGTCTTCAACGGCGTCAAGGACCCGGCGGAGCACCTGGCGCTCACGCTGGGGCTGATGGAGAAGTACACGCCGTGGGAGTACGCCCGGGCGACGAAGGTGGAGCTGACGGACGCGGGCGGCACGCTTGCGGGCCGCTACGCGCCGGTCGTCCGCAACCCGATCGGCCGCCTTCCCGGCGGCGGGCTCGTGCTCGGCGTGGCCGACGTCGTCGTCGCCAACGACCCGATCACGGGCCAGGGCTCGAACTCGGCGTCCAAGTGCGCGGCCTCCTACCTCTCCTCGATCCTCATGCACGGGGACAACCCGTTCGACGAGTCGTGGATGAAGGCGACCTTCGACAAGTACTGGTTCACCACGGGCAAGCCGGTGACCCAGTGGACGAACGCGATGCTGGGCGTGCCGCCGGAGCACGTGCTCAACCTGATCGGCGCGGCCGGGCAGCTCCAGCCGGTGGCGAATCGATTCGCCAATGGCTTCGACAACCCGGCCGACTTCGACACGTACTTCTACGACCCCGAGGACGCGGCGGACTACCTGGCCGAGGTGGCCGCCTCGGTCTCCGCCTCCGCCTCCGAGTCCTCGGCCGTGGGAGCCTCCTCGGCGGAGTAGCCGGCGTCGTCCCCCGCCGCCGCACCCGAGGCTTCGGGCAGCGGCGGCGGGGTGAACTCCGCCAGCGGCTTCCCCTCCGGGTCCGGCCGCACCGCCCCGAGCAACGGGTTCGCCGCGATCGGCGAGACCTTCACGACGGAGCCCGGCCGCGGCGCCTGGATCACCTTGCCGTCGCCGACGTACAGGCCCACATGCGTGGCCTTGGGGAAGTAGACCACCAGGTCCCCGGGCCGCAGCTGGTCCAGCGGCACCCTCGGCAGCTGCGCCCACTGCTCCTGACTGGTCCGCGGAATGCTCCGGCCGGCGTGGGCCCAGGCCTGAGAGGTGAGGCCCGAACAGTCGAAGGACCCGGGCCCCTCCGCTCCCCATACGTACGGCTTCCCGATCTGGGCCGCCGCGTACGTGAGGGCCGCGCCGCCAGCGGCCGTGGGGGTGCCCGTGCGGGTGGGGAGGGCCCCCGAGGTCACCAGGTCCCGTTGCGCCGACGCGGTCTTCTCCGCCTCGCGCGCCCCCAGCCGGGTGAGCTGCTCCGGGGTCAGCGAGGCCAGCAGCCGCTCGACCTGCTTGAGCTGCGTGGCGACCTGGTCCTTGTGGACCTTCTGCTGCGCGGCGAGCGTCTGCCGGGTGTCCAGGGCCTTGCGGGCCCGTACGGCGAGCGCGTCGGCCTCCTTCTCACCCTTCGCCAGGCGCCCCAGCGCCGCCGCCCGGCGGGCGCCCTCGCGGGCGGCGAGCCGACGCTGCTCCAGGGCCGCCTGCGGGTTCCCGGCCAGCAGCATCCGGGCGTAGGGGGACAGGCCCTGGCTGCCCTGGTACTGCTCGCGGGCGAGCCGCCCGGCGAGGGCGCGCTCGGAGTCGAGGGCCGTACGGGCCCTGCCGAGCTCGGCGGCCCGCGACCGCTCCTCCCGCCGGCCCGCCTCCAGGGCGTCCTCCGTGGTCTTGTACGCCTCGGAGGCCTCCTCCGCCTTCTGGTAGAGCCCCTGCAGGCGGGTGAGCAGCGCGCCGACGTTCTCCCCTTCGGGCAGACCGGGCTCGGCACCGGCGTCCTGGACCGGTCCGGCGACGAGGAGCGCTACGGCGACACAGGCAGCGCGAAGCCCCCGATATGACATGGGATCACCTCCGAGACCGCCGATGCTGCCACGCCCGGTATGACAAATCGCCCAGCGGAGTCGGCCGGTCGAAACTCCCCACCCGGTTGGCGGCGGGTCGGGGCGGGAGGCGCGGCTGGGCCGGGGCGGGGTGGGAGACACGGCGGGGCCGGGGCGGGGCGGGGTTGGCGGCGGGTCGGGGTGGGAGACGAGGCGGGGTCGGGGCGGGGCGGAGTGGGAGTGCGGCGGGGTGGGAGACGAGGCGGGGTGGGAGGTGCGGCGGGGCCGGGGCGGGGCGGGGTTGGAGTGCGGCGGGGTGGAGGCGCGGCGGATGGGCGCGGGGCGGGGGTGGGAGGTGCGGCGGTGGTGGTGCGAAATCGGTGTCTGAGCGGGGCGGCATCACAGTTGTGCTGGGGGTTTCCCGTCCGTCCTATCGTCTTCCGTGTCGGGCCGGTCCCTCAAGGGCGCTCGTTCCTCGCGTCGCTTCGCGATGTCGCTGCGCTCCACCCTTGACCGCCCGTCCCGCCCCGGAAAATCGAGGACAGCCGGGAAGCCCCCAGAAGAACGGGCCGGGGGAGAGATAGAGGGACGGGCACATCAGCGAGGCGCGGGGTGGTCGGGGGACGCCTCAGATCGCTACACGGTCCCGCCCGACGGCGTCCGCAGGCCTCTGTGGCTGGACATACTGAGGATTTCGACGTGGTGTCGGGGGCTGACAGTCGCTGATCGTCGCGGTATGCCGGTTGTATGAGGTATGCCCAGGGTGGGGGCCTGACGTTGGAACGTCAGACGTTCCGGGAGGGCCTTCGTTTGGAGGCGGCTGATCTTTTCGCCGAAGGTGTGTCCAGTGCTGTAGTCGCGAAGCGATTACGGGTCAGCGAGCGGTCGGTGCAGCGCTGGCGCAAGGCCTGGCGCGACGGCGGCCGAAGAGCCCTCCGTTCAAAAGGGCCGATGTGCCGGCCGCAGATCAGCCCCCGACAGTTCAAGGTGCTGGAGGCCGAGCTGCTCAAAGGGCCGGTCGCCCATGGCTGGACGGACCAGACCTGGACGCTGGCCAGGATCCAGAAGGTCATCGGCCGCCGTCTCCACAAGGTCCTGAGCATCGCGGCGGTCTACCAGACGATGCGACGCAACGGCTGGAGTCGGCAGATCCCGGCCAGACGCGCTCTGGAACGGGACGACACGGCGGTCGCCGGATGGGTGAAAGACGTGTGGCCGCACGTGGAATGACTGCGGCGGCGCTCGGGGCCTGGATCGTCTTCGAGGACGAGGCAGGCTTCTCGATGACGCCGCCTTCCCGCGGAACGTGGGCCCCTCGCGCCCGCACACCCACGGTCCAGATGCGTGGCTGGACCCGCTGCCGCGTCACCCTCGCCGGGATGTGCTGCTACAAACCAGGCGCACGCTCGCGGCTGTTCTACAAGCTCCACGTCCATAGCCGGCGACCCGCCAAGGGCGAGCGCCGCAGCTACGACTGGAGAGACTTCCGCTGGCTCCTGGTTTACGCCCACGGCCGGCTCGGTGCCCCCATCATCCTGATCTGGGACAACCTCAACACCCACCGAACCAAAGGCATGCGCGACTTCATCGAGGCCACCGACTGGCTCACCGTCTACCACCTGCCCGCCTACACACCCGAACTCAACCCCGTCGAGGGCATCTGGTCAGCACTCCGGCGCACCGCTCACGCCAACACAGCCTTCACCACCCCTGAAGACCTCGTCCGATCCCTCAGAACCGGCCTCAAGAAGATCCAATACCGCAGCCACATCATCGACGGCTGCCTCGCCGCGACCGGACTCAGACCCTGACGACATGACGCCAAAAACCTCAGTAAGCCGCCTCAGATCGGTACGTGCTTCTCGATCGCGCGACTGCAGACCGTCTGGGGCTGGTCATAAGCCGCAGACGCTCTGATGCGCCCGCCTCGGACGGCGTCTGCGGGCAGTTTTTTTGGGGGGGAGGAAAGGCGTCAGATGACGGCTGAGGCGATGCCCATCCAGGTCTGGGCGGGCAGGGACCCCAAAGGGGCTTCCATTTGCACCAATTGCCCTTGTTTGGGCGTGCGGTTGTGACCTTGCCTTGGTCTTGATGGGGGTTGGCATCGGCTGGGCCGATGGACGGGCCCTCCCGTCCCTCGAATCCGCCCTTCCCAGCCCCGAACAAGGGGCGGACGCCGTCTCGGAGAAGCACGTGACGATCGATGGCAGCTTATGTCCAGCCCAAGAGGCCTGCAGACGCCGTCTCGGAGACGCGTGTAGCGATCGATGGCGGCTTATGCCCAGCCACAGAGGCCTGCGGACGCCGTCCGGCAGGACCGCGTAGCGATCTGGAGCGCGCGGGCTCTGCCCGGGCCTCTCCGACGCCCCGATGGTGTCTTCTCCCCCGGCCCGTTCTTCTGGGGGCTTCCCGGCTGTCCTCGATTTTCCGGGGCGGGACGGGCGGTCAAGGGTGGAGCGCAGCGACATCGCGAAGCGACGCGAGGAACGAGCGCCCTTGAGGGACCGGCACGAACCGGAAGACGATAGGACGGACGGGAAACCCCCAGCACAACTCTGATGCCGCCCCACCGAAACACCGCTCCCGGGCTCCCGCTCTGCTCCCGGGCCCGCTCCGCGCCCCGCCCCGCGGCTCCCGCCCACACCCCCGCCCCGCGTCCCCGCTCTGCTCCCACACCCCCGCCCCGCGTCACCGCCCTGCTCCCACATCCCCGCCCTGCCCCCACACCCCGGCCCCGCGTCACCGCCCTGCTCCCGCGTCACCGCCCCACATCCCCGCTCTGCTCCCACACCCCCGCCCCGCGTCCCCGCGGCTCCCGCCCACACCCCCGCCCCGCGTCCCCGCTCTGCTCCCACACCCCCGCCCCGCGTCACCGCTCTGCTCCCACACCCCCGCCCCGCGTCACCGCCCTGCTCCTACATCCCCGCCCCGCGTCACCGCCCTGCTCCCGCGTCGCCGCCCCGCGGCTCCCGTCGCCGCCCCGCTCCCCGCGGCTCCCGCCCGCGCCCCGGTTCGCCCTCGGAAATCCGTTCGGTTGCCGTTCGGGATTCGTGCGATGCTGCCTGGCGATGATGACCTTCTCTGCACGTCGCACCACCGTTTCCGCCACCGCCACCGCCGTCGTTGTCGCGGTCTGCCTCTCCGTACTGTCGGGCTGCAAGAGCGGCTCGAGTGGGGCGGGCGCCCCGGCGCCCGCGTCCTCCGCCTCCGCACCCGCCTCCGCCGCGCCCGTCGCCGGTGCGTTCGAACCCGAGCAGGCTCTCGCCGAGGCCGAGAAGACGCCGTACGCGGCCTCCCTGAAGGGCGTCACCGAGGCCGCCGGGCGTGAGATGTCGACCATGACCGGCCGATCCAACCTCGGCACCGTGTTCACCGGCCGGTCCGAGATCCGTTCCACCGGCCTGTGGATGGAGACCGTCACCACCGCGGACGCCGCCTACGTCCGCAACCGCGCCCAGGAGGGCAGCGGCTGGGCGAAGGCGCCGCGCTCCCCGGACAACGAGGCGAACTACGCCGGCTACGCCAAGCTGCTCCTCGCCGCCGGCCCGTCCGCCAAGAAGGGCATGGAGAACCGGGGCGGGGTCCCCACGTACCACCTCGCCGGGCACCTCGACCTCGACCAGGTGGCCGCGATCGACCCGCGCACCCACCGTTCGATGAAGGCCAAGGGAGTCACCGGCTTCGACATCGACCAGTGGATCGACAGCCAGGGCCGGACGGTCCGCTTCGAGCAGCGCATGGAGTTGCGCGGCCTGCAGGCCGCCAACAAGATCGACTTCAGTGAGTTCGGTCCCGTCGAGACCTTCGCCGCGCCCCAGGGGTGACCCGTCCCCGCTGTGACGGTCCCGTTGCCGGAAGTGTGGGTTCCATCACGGCCGGCGTGCAGCAGGGCTGATGGACTCGTCCGATGGCGCTCCTCCTCCTGCTGCTCATCCCGGCCGGGCTGCTCGCGACCCCGGCCCTCCTCGGCTCCGGGCTCGCCGCCCTCATCCGGTCCGGCCGGCGCGGGTGGCTCACGGCCCTCGCCGGTCTGCTGGGTGCCTGCGCAGCCGGCTTCTACACCTGGGGGCTGCTCCACGTGGCCGGTGCGGTGCTGGACGCGGAGGACGGCGGGGCATGGTCGTCGCCGCTGCCGCCCTGTCGGACGGCCGCCGCGGGGGAGCGGGTGGCGCAGGTCGTCGACTACACGGTGAGCTACGTTCCGCTCGGCTTCGTCTGCGAGACCACGGGCGGCGGGGGCTACGACTCCGGTTCTGTCTCGGGGTACGTCAACCCGGCCGTGCTGGGCTTCGGGCTGGCCGGTGTCGCTGCCGCGGCCGCGGGGCGTCGTGCGGCTGTCAGTCGTTCAGCAGCCGGGCCTTCGCCGTCGTGAACTCCTGAGGGGTCAGCAGGCCCTCGCGGGCCAGGTCGGCCAGTTGGCGCAGTTCCGCGGCAAGGCCGACGGGGGCCGCCGGGCCGGGCTCCGGGTGGGTGTCCCAGTACACCCCGTCCATCGGTTCCGGTTCCGGTTCGGGCTCCGGTTCGTAGTCGGTATCCGGCTCCGGTTCCGGTTCCGGCTCGGGTTCCGATTCCGGATCGGGCTCGTCCAGCGGGTTCGGTTCCGGTTCCGGCTCCGGTTCCTCCTCCACGAGTTCCGGCTCCGCCGCCCGGACGCCCCGGGCGAGCAGGCCCCGGTGCGGGGGCTCCTCCGGGCGCACCGCGCCCGCCGTCTCCTGCGCCGCGCCCGACGCCCGTGCCAGCAGCCCCCGCAGCAGGGGGGATCCGGCCGGGCGGTTCGCGGCGCGGACCGTCACTCCCATCGGGCGGATGAACATCAGGCCACCCCTGCCCGGGGGTCCGCCGGGACCCGGTCCGGCGGGATGCGGACCGAGCCCACGATCCGCCCGCCCGCCGCCCGTACGGCGATCGCCGCGTCCTCGGCCCAGACGTGCTCGACGACCAGCAGCAGCGCGCAGCTGCCGCGTTCCAGCAGGTCCGCCGCCTCGTGCACGTCCTCCGGTCCGATCAGCCGGGCCGCGTCCCGCCCCGTCAGCAGGCCGTGCAGTTCCACGAACTCGTCGAACTCGGCCGCGAGGACCTCGCCCGACGCCGTCTTCGTCGCGACGAGCCCGTCGATCAGCCGGACCACCCCCGTCTTGCGCAGCCCCATCACGGCTTCGACGGCCGGTACCCGCAGCTGCTCCTCCGGGAAGGCGAGGACGATGAATTCCACAGGCCCCATGCGCCTCGGCTCCTCACTTTCGACACTTTCGACCGTTTGTGACGACTCTTCGGCACACTATGACATAAGCGGACATACCATCCGTCAGCTTGCTACGTTTCGGGGTATGACCGCTCTGACGGCGAAGGTGGCGGAGCCCTCCCCGCCCCCGCCACCCCAAGCCGGCGCGCCCAAACGCAGGGGGGTCGAGCTGGCGCTCCTCGCGGGCGCCGTCCTGATCTCCGTACTCGGTCACCTCCACGTCGGCCTGGCGACCACCGGCCGCATCCCCGACCCCGCCGACCGCTACGCCATCGGCCTCGCCGCGGCCGCGCTGCTCGCGCACCTCGCCGTCCGGCTCCGGGCCCCGTACGCCGACCCCCTCGTGCTCCCCATCGCCGTGCTGCTCAACGGACTCGGCCTGGTCCTCATCCAGCGCCTCGACGCGACCACCCCCGGCCACCCCACCGCCGACGACCAGCTCCTGTGGTCCGCCCTCGGCGTGGTGCTCTTCGTCCTCGTCGTCACGCTGCTCCGCGACCACCGCGTGCTCCAGCGCTACGCGTACCTGTCCGTCGCCACCGCCCTGGTGCTGATGCTGGTACCCGTCTTCTTCCCGGCGGTCAACGGCGCGCACATCTGGATCCGGTTCGCCGGACTGTCCTTCCAGCCGGGGGAGTTCGCCAAGATCCTGCTCGCCGTGTTCTTCGCCGCCTACCTCGCCGCCAACCGCACGGCCCTGGCCCTGACCGGCCGCCGGCTCTTCTGGAAGCTGCGCCTCCTGCCCGGCCGCGTCCTCGGTCCGATCCTCGCGATCTGGCTGCTCAGCGTCGGCCTGCTGGTCCTGGAACGGGACCTCGGCACCTCGCTGCTGTTCTTCGGCCTCTTCGTGATCATGCTGTTCACCGCCACCGGGCGGATCGGCTGGATCGCGATCGGACTACTGCTCGCCGCCCTCGGCGCGTACGCCGTGGGGACCTTCGAACCGCACGTGAACAGCCGCGTGGACGACTGGCTGAATCCTTTTGCCTCCATCGAGCGCGGTGAGGGCCCCGGCCAGCTCGCCCAGTCCCTCTTCGCCTTCGGCGCCGGCGGCCTCCTCGGATCCGGCCTCGGCCACGGCCAGTCCTTCCTCATCGGGTTCGCCGCCAAGTCGGACTTCATCCTCGCCACCGCCGGCGAGGAGCTCGGACTCGTCGGACTCACCGCGATCCTGCTGCTCTACGGGCTCCTCGTCGCCCGCGGTTTCCGCGCCGGCCTCGCCCTGCGCGACCCCTTCGGCCGGCTGCTCGCCACCGGCCTCGCCTCGATCATCGCGCTCCAGGTGTTCGTCATCGCGGGCGGCGTGACGGGGCTGATCCCGCTCACCGGCATGGCCATGCCCTTCCTGGCCCAGGGCGGCTCCTCCGTCGTCACCAACTGGATCATCGTCGCCCTCCTGGTCCGGCTCAGCGACTGCGCGCGCAGACCCCGTCCCGCGCAGGAGGCGGCCGAGTGATCCGCTACATCCGCTGGTGCGCGTACTTCTGCGCGCTGCTGCTCCTCGCCCTGCTGGTCAACATCGCCCGCGTACAGGTCTGGGAGTCCGCGGCGTACGGCGCGAATCCGGCCAACAAGCGCACCGCCATCGAGCGATACGCCGAGCCGCGCGGGGACATCCTCGTCGACGGACGACCCGTCACTGGCTCCCGCGACAGCGGCCAACTGCTGCGCTACGAGCGGACCTACACCCACGGCCCGCTCTACGCCCCGGTCACCGGTTTCTCCTCCCAGACCTACGGGACCAGCTTCGTCGAGCGCGCCGAGGACGCCGTCCTGTCGGGCACGGACCCCGGACTGTCGGTGTTCCCGCTCTGGTACGACCTGGCTCGCGGCCGCCCGGCCGGCGGCAACGCCGCCACCACGGTCCGCGCCGCCGTGCAGCGGGCCGCGTACGCCGGACTCGGCGGCAAGCGCGGGGCGGTGGCCGCCCTCGAACCGGCCACCGGGAGGATCCTCGCGCTGGTCAGCAGCCCCTCGTACGACCCCTCCGTGCTCTCGGGGACGGGTACGAGGGCGAAGGCGGCCTGGACGGCGCTGAACGAGGACCCCGCCAGGCCGATGCTCAACCGGGCACTGCGCGAGACGTACCCGCCCGGCTCCACCTTCAAGATCGTGACGGCGGCGGCGGCCCTCGACGCGGGCGTGGTCACGGATGTGGACGCCCCCACGCGCACCCCGGACCCTTACCCGCTGCCCGGGACCAGCACCCTGCTGCCGAACGCGGCCACGGGCTGCGAGGACGCCTCCATGGCCGAGGCCGTGCAGTGGTCGTGCAACACGGTGATGGCGAAGATCGGGGTGCAGGTCGGGCTCCGCGGCATGGTGGACGCGGCGCGCCGCTTCGGCTTCAACACGGAGGGGCTGCGGGTGCCCTCGTGGGTGTCCCGGTCGAACTTCGACACCGACATGAGCCTGGACCAGCTGGCCCTCTCCTCGATCGGGCAGTTCAACACCACGGCGACACCGCTCCAGATGGCGATGGTGGCCGCGGCCGTCGCGAACGGCGGCGAGCTCGCCTCCCCGTACCTGGTGGAACGCACGACCCAGGACGACGGTTCCCCGGTCCGGCGCGGCGACCGGCGCAGCCTCGGGCGGGCGATGAACCCGGCCACCGCGCTGCGGATGCAGGAGCTGATGGTGAAGGTGGTGGAGAACGGCACCGGCAAGAACGCGGCGATCCCGGGCGCGGTGGTCGGCGGCAAGACCGGCACCGCCCAGCACGGTGTGGGCAACGCGGGGACCCCGTACGCCTGGTTCATCTCCTGGGCCCGCACCGAGGGCGCGGCCCTGTCGGCGGTCGCCGTCGCGGTGGTGGTGGAGGACGCGTCGGCGAACCGGGGCGACATCAGCGGCAACGGCGCCGCGGCCCCCATCGCGCGGGCGGTGATGGAAGCCGCGCTGCGCGCGAAGCCCTCGGACTAGGCCGTCCCGGACGGACGGACGGACCGACGGACGGACGGACTGGCTGACGGCCGGCCGGGCGGGCGGCTGGGCCGGGCGGCCGATGGGCCGGGCCGCCGGGCGGAGGCGGATTCAGCGGGGAGCGTCAGTGCCCTCCCGGATGGCGGCCTCGACCTCCGCCACCCGCTCCGACTCCTCGGCCGCGAAGCGCTCGCGGTCGAGGGCCTCGGCGATCTCCTCGTCCTGGCTCATCAGCAGGTCGAGGTTGGAGTCGCCCATGTGGAAGACGCCCAGGTCCACGTACGCCCGCTGGAGCCGCTCGCCCCACAGCCCGATGTCCTTCACGCACGGCACGATCCGGCTGAACAGCAGCTTGCGGAACAGGTGCAGGAACTCGGACTGCTCGCTGAGCAGCTCCGCCTCCTTCGCCGGGATGCCGAAGTTCTCCAGCACCTCCACGCCGAGCAGCCGGTCCCGCATCAGGTAGCAGCCCTCGATCACGAACTCCTCGCGCTCGCGCCGCTCCGCGTCCGTCAGCTGCCGGTAGTAGTCGCGCAGCGCCATCCGCCCGAAGGCCACGTGCCGGGCCTCGTCCTGCATCACGTACGCCAGCAGCTGCTTGGGCAGCGGCTTGGTGGTCGTGTCCCGGATCATCCCGAAGGAAGCCAGCGCCAGTCCCTCGATGAGCACCTGCATGCCCAGGTACGGCATGTCCCAGCGGGAGTCGCGCAGGGTGTCGCCGAGCAGCCCCTGGAGGCTGTCGTTGACCGGGTACAGCATCCCGACCTTCTCGTGCAGGAAGCGCCCGAAGATCTCGGCGTGCCGGGCCTCGTCCATGGTCTGCGTGGCCGAGTAGAACTTCGCGTCGAGGTCCGGAACGGATTCGACGATGCGCGCCGCGCACACCATCGCGCCCTGCTCGCCGTGGAGGAACTGGCTGAAGTTCCAGGCGGTGTAGTGCCGCCGCAGCTCGCCCCGGTCCTTCTCGGTGAGCTTGGCCCAGTGCCGCGTCCCGTACAGCGGCAGGGCCTCGTCGGGGGTGCCCAGCGGATCGTACGGGTCCACCTCGATGTCCCAGTCGATGCGCTTGGCGCCGTCCCACTGCTTGTCCTTGCCCTTCTGGTAGAGGGCGAGGAGCCGTTCGCGGCCGTCGTCGTATTCCCAGCTGAAGCGGGCGGAGCCGGAGGCGGGGATCTGCCAGACGGCCTCGCCCGGGTCCTCGGTGTAGAGCTCGTGCGTCGACACTGACGCCCCCTCGTCTCACGTACTGCGGTGCAGGACCGGACAGTTGGCAGAGTCACACGTTGGTAGACGCGGGGTCAACAAGTCGTGCGCGGGGGATTGACGACCTTGCTGACAAGCAGTCTCATAAGCAGTGACCGCCGGTAACTCGACGACGAGGTGTCCGAAGCCATGACGACCGTGACCGAACGAGCCGCGCTCAGGGACGCCCTCGGCCTCCTCAAGGACCGGGAGCAGATAGCCGAGCGCCTGCTCGAATCCTCGGCCAAGCACTCCTTCGACCCCGACAAGGAACTCGACTGGGACGCACCCATGATCGAGGGGAAGTACTACTGGCCGCCCGAGCTGCTCTCCCTCTACGACACCCCGCTCTGGAAGACGATGGGCGAGGAGCAGCGCATCGACCTCTCCCGCCACGAGGCGGCCGCGCTCGGCTCGCTCGGCATCTGGTTCGAGATCATCCTCATGCAGCTGATGGTCCGCCACATCTACGACAAGTCGCTGACCAGCAAGCACGTGCGCTACGCGCTCACCGAGATCGCCGACGAGTGCCGCCACTCGATGATGTTCGCCCGCATGATCCAGAAGAGCGGCAGCCCCGCGTACCCGGTGTCCCGCCTCAACCACAACCTCGCGCGGATCCTGAAGACCGTCTCCACCACCCCCGGTTCCTTCGCCTGCACCCTGCTCGGCGAGGAGATCCTCGACTGGATGCAGCGCCTGACCTTCCCGGACGAGCGCATCCAGCCGCTGGTCCGCGGCGTCACCCGGATCCACGTCATCGAGGAGGCCCGGCACGTCCGGTACGCGCGTGAGGAACTGCGCCGCCAGATGCTGACGGCCCCGCGCTGGGAGCAGGAGCTGACCCGGATCAGCTGTGGCGAGGCCGCGCGCGTCTTCTCCCTCGCCTTCGTGAACCCGGCCGTCTACGACAACGTCGGACTGGACCGCCGCGAAGCGGTCGCCCAGGTCCGGGCCAGCGGCCACCGCCGCGAGGTCATGCAGACCGGGGCCAAGCGGCTCACCGACTTCCTCGACGACATCGGGGTACTGCGGGGCGTCGGCCGGAAGCTGTGGCAGAGCTCGGGGCTGCTGGCGTAGGCAGCGGCGGGGAGGGCCGACGCCGGAGCCCGGGCGGAAGGATCGGCGGCGGCCGCGGGCTCGGGCGCGGCAGCGGGCTCGGGCGCAGGGTTCGACGGGCGGCTCGACGGACGGTTCGACGGGGGCTCGGCGGAAGACCGGACAGAAGGCCTGACAGAAGGCCTGGCGGAGGGATCGGGCGGCGCGGGACATGGCCGACATGGCCGACATGGCCGAGGGATCGGGCCGGGACTTCGCCGGTGCCGACCGCGGGCGGCCGCCCGCGGGCTACCCTGCGGTCATGACCGTACGCGCGTACCGCAGGCTGAGCGTCGAGGAGCGGCGGGCCCAACTCCTCGACGCGGCCCTCTCGCTGTTCGCGCACCGGGCTCCGGAGGAGGTCTCGCTCGACGATGTCGCGGAGGCAGCCGGGGTCTCGCGCCCGCTCGTCTACCGCTACTTCCCCGGCGGCAAGCAGCAGCTCTACGAGGCGGCCCTGCGCTCGGCGGCCGACCTCCTCGAACTCTGCTTCGCCGAACCCCAGCAGGGCCCCCTGACCCGGCGGCTGTCCCGGGCCCTCGACCGCTACCTCGCGTTCGTCGACGAACACGACACCGGTTTCGCGGCCCTCCTCCAGGGCGGCAGCGTCGTGGAGACCTCCCGCACGACGGCGACCGTCGACGGCATCCGGCGTTCCGCGGCCGAGCAGATCCTCCTCCACCTGGGTGTCCCCACACCCGGACCCCGGCTGCGCATGATGGTCCGCACCTGGATCACGGCGGTCGAGGCCGCCTCCCTCATATGGATCGACGAGGGCAAGCAGCCCGAGGTCGACACCCTCCGCGACTGGCTGCTCGACCAGTTCATCGCCCTGCTGACGGCCACCGCCGCCACGGATCCGGAGACCGCGGCCGCCGCCCGGGCCGCCCTGGCCATGGAATCGGCGGACGGCCCGGTGGGGGACCTGGCCCGGCGTGTGATGCCGGTGGTCTCCGAGGCTGCCCACCTGCTGTGACACTGGTGGGGTGAGAAGCGAACCGACCCCGTTCGAGGGCGGCCCGATGGACGGCCGGGTCCTCCCGATCCTGACCGGCCCGACCGGACACCCGCCGAAGTGGTACGAGATCCCCGTCCCGACGCCGGACGGCCCGCCGACGGTGCTGCTGTACGAACGCGTCCCGTCGGGCTACTCGAAGCGGCTGGGCCTGCAGAAGGGTTGGAAGTACGCGTTCCGCCCCTCGGGCACCAAGCCGCGCCCCCGTTGGCCCTGGACCAAGACCCCCCGCCCCCAGGCCTGACCCCCGCAACCAGACGCCCGATGCCCGGCCCCGACCCGGGCCGAAGCCGACGCACGCCCACGCCCGCACGCCCCCAATCCCGGCCCCGGGCTGCGTTCCGCGCCCCGGCCGACTTCGTGGCGCTGCTCAGCGAGATCGCCGAGCTGCCCCGGCCCCGGCCTGTGGTTCTGCCCTGCGGCCCAGTCCTGCGGTCCCGACCTCGGGCCCGGTCTGCGGGCCCGCCTCCTGCTCCCGGCCGAGCGCGGCGAAGCCGGCGGACGCCTACGCCCGCACGTGCCCACCCTCCGGCCTGCGGCTCCGGCCCTGCGGCCCCGGCCCCGGTCCGGCCCCGGCCCCGGTCCGGCGCCGGTCCCGGGAGCCAGGTCTGCGCGGGGTCGGGCCCGGTGTTGGGCGGGGGCGCGCCGTCGGCGTTGGCTTGCGGGGCGGTGCGTCGGCAGTGCGTGTGTCCCGCGGTATCCCCTAGGAGCCCGGGAGGGTGAGGACCGCCAGGCCTCCGCCGCCCTCCGCGGAGCGGAAGCGCAGCGTCGCGCCGATCGCCTGCGCCTGGCCCGCGGCGATGGTCAGGCCCAGCCCGTGCCCCTTCCCACCGCTGCGGAAGCGCTGCGGGCCGTGCGCCAGCAGGTAGTCCGGGAAGCCGTCCCCGTGGTCCCGTACGGTCACCACCTGCCCGTCCACCGTCATCACCACCGGCTGCCGCCCGTGCTGATGGGCGTTGGCCACCAGGTTCCCCAGGACCCGCTCCAGCCGGCGGCGGTCCGTCTCCACGTGGGCGTCCCGCAGGACGACCACCTCGGTGTCCGTCCCCGAGGCCCGCACCACGCGCCGGGCCAGCCGTCCCAGCTGGTGCAGGTCCGTTTCCACCGCCTCGCTGCCCGAGTCCAGCCGGGAGATCTCCAGCAGGTCCTCCGTCAGCTGCCGCATCGTCCGGACCCGTTCGCGCACCAGCTCCGTCGGCCGTCCCTCCGGCAGCAGCTCCGACGCCGCCTGCAGTCCGGTCAGCGGTGTGCGCAGCTCATGCGCCACGTCCGCCGTGAACCGCCGCTCGCTCTCCAGCTTCGACTGCAGGCTCCCCGCCATCGTGTCCAGGGCCCCGGCCACCGTCGCCACCTCGTCCTGGCGTCGCGACGGGTCCTTCGTCCGCGGGTCGTCCACCCGGGCATCGAGGTCGCCCTGCGTGATCCGCCGCGCCACGGTCGCTGTCTGGTGCAGCCGCCGCGTCACCCGCGTCACCGCGAAGGCGCCCACGAGCAGCGTCCCGCCGATCGCCAGCACCGACGACCCGATGATCGCGTTGTCCAGTCCGCTGATGGTGCGGGCGCTCTGCCCGTAGTCGATGGCGGTCGCCAGGGCCCGGCCGTCCGCCGGGCCGGCCGCCCACATCGTCGGACGGCCGCGGTACTCCGCCACCACCGTCCCCCGGTGCCCGCCCGCCGCGAGCGCCCGCAGCTCCGGGGGCAGCCCCACCGGATCCAGTCCGGAACCGGGCGGCAGGGGCTCGCCCGCCTCGTACCGGTCCGTGACCTCGCTCAGCTTGCCCAGCGCCTTCTCCCGCGCCGTGGCCACCGTCTGACGGGTCACCTCCACGTGCACGAGCGCGCCGAGCACGGCTGCAAGCGAGCAGCACATCACCGCGATGAAGCACGCCGACTTCCAGGTCAGCGTGGCCGTCCAGGCGGGCAGCCGCGGCCGCAGGCGCAGCAGCCGTGACCGCTGCCCGGCCCGGGCCCGCTCCTCGCCCCCGCCCTCGTTTTCGCTCTTGTTCCTGCCCCTGCCCCTGCCCCGGCTCTCGCGCACGGTCACGGCCGGTCCGGTCCGGGACCGCCACCGGGTCCGGGACCGCCACCGGGACGACCGCCCCCGGGTCCGGCGCCGGTCCCGGGCCCCGGGCCGCCACCGGTGCCGGGACCGGGTCCGGGACCGCGGTCCTCCGGACCCTGCGGGTTCGCGGACACCCGTACGATCTGCTCCCGCGTCGGCAGCATGGTGCGCTGCTTCTCCTCCCAGGACCAGGCGGTGATCAGCTCGTAGCCGCGGTTCCCGCTGGGCACCCGCAGCACCACGTCCCGCCCCGCCAGCTCCACCGAGACGACGGTCTGCGTGGTCGCCATGATCCGGTTGAGCCGCCCGTCCCCGTCGGCCGTGTAGACCCGTACGGACATCATCTTGTCCGGGAACTCGATGCCCATGATCAGCTCGTCCTTGCCGTTGCCCGTGAGGTCCCGGTAGTACGGCGCCAGTACCGGGCACGACTCGGGTTCCGCTGCCCCCTTCTTGCAGGCCTTGATCGCCTCTGCGGTCTCGGCCGGCATCCCGTCGGCCCCGACACCGGTCTTCGGGTGGGCCCGCAGTTCCGCCTGGACGAGGGCCACCGGATCGACCGCGTGCACGTCCTCGTCGTGGACGGGCGGGATCCCCTTCACGTACTCGGGCGGGGCGCCGGCCGGATCGGCCGGCGGTACGGTCGCCCCCAGGCGGTCGGGCCACAGGTGCACGGGCCCGCTCGCGGTCGCGGTCGCCCCGGCGCCGACGAGCCCGCCGGTGTCGCCGCAGCCCGCCAGCAGCGGGAGTACGGCGAGGAGCAGCAACGCGGCGAAGGCGGAAGTGCGGGTGTGGGTGCGGCGGCGCGTGGAACCGCCGAAAACGAACCTCTTCACGGCCCCCCTGTTCACAGCCCCCCGTGCCCTTCTGCGCGCGTTATGACGACGGTCGATCGAATCCACCATATGCGGAGATGCGCCCCTTTTGCCCGGGCCGACCTCCGGTGGCCGGAGCACGGGCGAGCGGGCCGCCCGTGCGAAGGGGTGTGCGGACGCCGGTCAGCCGTCCGTGCGTCCCCGGCGCAGCATGGCGAAGCCGAGCCCGGCCGCGCCCACGGCGGCGATGCCGCCGCCCGCGGCGAGCAGCAGCATGCCGTCGCCCGGCCCGTCGGCCAGAGTACTCAGCCGCCGGCCCTCGGCGGACGCGGCCTCCAGGGCGCGGGTGTCGCCGGCGGCGGCGCGCTGCTCGGCCGAGACCGGGACGATCTGCCCGTTGCGGGTTCCGGTCTTGTGCCCGTCTCCCAGGGCGGCGTGGCCGCCGCCCTGCGCGGGGGCGTCGCCCACCCAGGAGGTCAGGCGGCCCGCGGGGTCCAGGGCGGCGTGCAGGTCGCCGGAGACGTCGACGTCGGTGACCCCGTCACTGCTGGTCAGGGTGGCCGCCTTGGCTCCGTCGGCGGCCAGGATGTCGGCCTGGTAGGCGCCCTGGGCGGTCCGGTAGATCTTGGCCGTGGACACCCCGTCGGCCAGCGAGAGGCTCTTGACCAGGGTCCGCTGCGGGGTCGAGGAGTGCGCGGACGAGGCCGCCGGCACCCCTTCCGCGAGAGCCGCGGCCGCGGGCAGCGCCAGCAGGCTGCCGGCACAGGCGGTCACGGCGGCGGCGCGAACGAGAGTGCGGCGGCGGACGGTGCTCACGGGAAGTCCTTCTGGCTGGTGTGTCGGTGTCCTGGTCGGGGTCTGGTGGCTCCAGGTGCGACAAACCTAGGCGGCTGCCGTTGCGGCGACACCCCGTTCGTGTAACAGCGAAGCCGCAAGGTTCCGTCGGAGTCGTTACACAACCGAGGGATTGCCGTGCGGCGCCCCGGCTGCTCACATGGACGGCGGGGGTGAGGGTGAATGCGCGGACTCAAGGTACTGCCCAGCGGACGGCCCGGCCGCGGCCGACTCTACGTCAACTTGCCCGACGGGCAGGCGGTCGCCTGGTACGACCGCCAGGCCAACCGGATCAGCGTCCTCGCGGACGACCACCGCGAGGCCGTCCTGGTCGCGCTCCGGCCCTACCTGAGCGGCACGGTGTCCATCGGGCCGCCACCGGTCCCCACCGCGGCCGAGATGCGCCGCCTCGCCATGCCGCCGGACGCGGACCTGGCTCCGAACCGCCCCGGCGAGACCCTGCTGGCCGAGCTGGACCACGGCACCGCGGGCACCCGGTCCCGGCACCGGCTGCGCCAGGACCTGACGGCTCAGCAGCGGATGGGCGACGCCTTCGACGCCCTGGAGCCGGACGGTTGGCGGATCCTGCACTGCGTCCCGCTCCCGGGCTTCGGCCGCATCGACCACCTGGTCATCGGCCCCGCCGGGATCTTCTGCGTGCGTACGGTCCCGGGGCGGCGGCAGCGCGCGGTCGTCGGCGACCTGCTGCTCACCGTCGGCCGCGCCGAACCCCGCCCGGATCCGCGCTGGATCCGCGGTGCGGCGGCCCGCGCGACCGCGGTCCTGGACGCGAAGGTCACGCCGGCCCTGGCCGTGGTCGACGCCTCCCGCCTGGAGGCGGCCCCGACGGTCCGCGACATCCGCATCCTCCAGCCGCCGACCGCGACCCCGGACCTCGCCGCCTCCCCGACGGCCCTCAAACCCCCTGACGTCGAAGCCCTGTTCGGCCAGGCCCGCGACACCCGAACCTGGCTGCCGCCGGCCCGGCCACCCCGTTCCCGTCCCACTCCGGCCCCGCCGGGCCGCCCGCGATCCGGCTCCGCCGGCGGTTGAGGCGCGGGGAGCGGGGCGGAGCACCGCTCCCCGGAGCCGCGGGAGCGGCAGGAGTCCCCGGATCCGCCGGAGTCCCCGGAGTCCCCGGATCCGCCGGAGAGGCCTGGGCCACGGGAGCGGCCCTCAGGCAGAGGCGCGCTTCCGCGGCGTCGCGGCCTTCTTCGCCCCGGCTGCCGTACCGGCCTTCTTCGCACTCGCCGCCGAAGCCGACTTGTTCGCAGTCGACTTGCGCGCCGTCGACCTGCTCGCCGTGGACTTGGTCGTTCCCGACTTCGCCGTGGTCGCCTTCGCCGTGGTCGGCTTGGTCGTTCCCGACGTGGCGGTGGTGGACTTCTTCTTCGACGTGGTCTTCGCGGCCGCCGCGGTCTTCTTCGCCGAAGCCGCCGTCGACTTCTTCCCGCCGACGGCCTTCGGCGCAGCCGTCGTCCTCCGGCCCGCCCCGCCCCGTCGCCGCATCGGCGTGACCTCGGCCTCCGTCCCGCTCTCCGCCGCCGCTTCGCCGGGCCCCCCGCCCTCGCCCCGCGAGGCCTTCGCGGCCCGCACGCTCTTCTCCAGCGCCGCCATCAGGTCGATCACCTGCCCGCCGGCCGGCTCCACCGTCGCCTCCGCCGGCTCGAACGCCCCACCCGCCTTCGCCGCGATCATCGCCTCCACGGCATCCCGGTATTCGTCGTGCAGCGACGCCAGCTCCACCTCGCCCAGCGTCGCCATCAGCGCGTCCGCCAGGTCGAGTTCGGCGTCCCGCACCGTCACGTCCGCGTCCGGAGCGACCCCCTCCGGCACTCGGATCTCGTCCGGCCACAGCAGGCCGTGCATCGCGATCACGTCGTCGACGACCCGCAGCATGCCCAGCCGCTCCCGCCCCCGCAGCGCGAACTTGGCGATCGCGACCTTCCGGCTCCGCTTCAGCGCCTCCCGCAGCAGCGTGTACGGCTTCGCCGCCGTCGCCCCGTTCGCCGCCAGGTAGTACGCCGCGTCCATCTGCAGCGGATCGATCTCCTCGGCGGGTACGAACGACATGATCTCGATCGTCTTCGCCGTGGCCAGCGGCAGCTGCGCCAGGTCCTCGTCCGTGATCGGGATGACGGACCCGTCCGCCTCCTCGTACCCCTTGCCGATCTCTGCGCCCGACACCTCCTCGCCGTCCAGCTCGCACACCTTGCGGTAGCGGACACGGCCGCCGTCGGCGAGGTGGATCTGACGGAAGGAGATCGAGTGGCTCTCGGTGGCGTTCACGAGCTTGATCGGAATGCTGACGAGGCCGAAGGAGATCGCTCCGTTCCAGATGGATCGCACGGTTCCTCCTGTTTCGTGGCAGTCTCATCGTATGACGCCGATCACATTGGTGGAGGGCCGTCGCATCGCGCTCAGCAACCTCGACAAGGTCCTCTACCCGGAGACCGGTTTCACGAAGGGCGAGGTGCTGCACTACTACGCCACCGTCGCGGAGCCCCTGCTCGCCCAGATCCACGACCGGGCCGTGTCCTTCCTGCGCTATCCGGACGGACCGGAGGGCCAGCTGTTCTTCACCAAGAACCCGCCGCCCGGCGCACCCGACTGGGTGAGGACCACCCCCGTGCCCCGTTCCGAGGACCCCTCCGCCGAACAGGTGGTCGTCGCCGACATGGCCACCCTCATGTGGTCCGCCAACCTCGTCGTCGAGTTCCACATCCACCAGTGGCCGGCCGGCAGCCCGGCCGTGGCCGACCGCATGGTCCTCGACCTCGACCCCGGCGCGCCCGCGTCCGTCGTCGAGTGCAGCGCCGCCGCCCTGTGGCTGCGCGACCGCCTCGCCGCCGACGGCCTCGACGCCTACGCCAAGACCTCCGGCTCCAAGGGCCTGCACCTCGCCGTGCCCCTGGAGCCGACCCCGTCCGCGCAGGTGTCCGCGTACGCGAAGCAGCTCGCCCAGGAGGCCGAGCGCGAGCTCCCCGACCTCGTCGTCCACCGCATGGCCAAGGCCCTGCGCCCCGGCAAGGTCTTCGTCGACCACAGCCAGAACGCCGCCGCCAAGACCACCGCCGCCGCCTACACCCTGCGCGCGCGGGCCCGCCCCGCCGTCTCCGCCCCCGTCTCCTGGGCGGAGGTCGTCGCCTGCCGCACCCCCGCCGACCTGGTCTTCCTCGCCGACGACATCGGGCCGCGACTCGTCCGCGACGGCGACCTCTTCGCCCCGCTGGCCGACCCCGCGCGGGGCCGCCCGCTCCCGAGGGCCCGGCCGTGATCCGCGTCGCGCTGGCCGCCGCCGTACGCACCCTGCCGCGCGGTCCGGGGTTGGCTTACGAACCGAAGTTCGACGGGCACCGGCTGGTCATCGCACGCTCGGCGGCCGACGTGGCGCTCCAGGCCCGCTCCGGGCGGATCGTCACCAGCGCGTTCCCGGACCTGGCCGCGGCCGCACTGCAGCTGCCCGCCGGGACCGTCCTCGACGGCGAGGTGGTGGTCTGGCACGCGGGCCGCACGGACTTCGCCCTCGTCCAGCGGCGGGCGGCGGCCACCGCCGCCCGGGCCGCCGTGCTCGCGCAGAGCCTGCCGGCCTCGTACGCCGCCTTCGACGTGCTGGAACTGGCCGGGCTGGACGTGCGCGCCCGCCCGTACGAACGCCGCCGGGCCCTCCTCGTCGACCTGCTCCTGCCCCTCGGGCCGCCGCTCCAGCCGGTCCCGATGACGACCGACCCGGAACTGGCCGCCACCTGGTACGAGACGCTCCCCGCCAGCGGCATCGAGGGCCTCGTCGTCAAACGCCTGGACCAGGCCTACCCGGCCGGGCGGCGCGGCTGGCAGAAGCTGCGGCACACCGACGTCCGGGACGCGGCGGTGGTCGGCTACACCGGCACCCCGCGCCGGCCGCTCGCCCTGGTGCTCGTCCTGCCGGTCGGGGACGAGACCCCGCTGGTTTCGAGCCCGCTGACGGCGGCGCTGCGGCGGGAGGTGGCCGAGGCCGCCGCCGCGCGCGGCACCGCCGAGCCGCCGGACACCGCGAGCGCCACCGCCCCTGTCAGTGCCACCGTCACCGCCATCGGACTCGGGGAGGTCCCGTACCGCGTCCTGGACCCGCCGCTCACGGCGGAGGTCCGGCACACCTCGGCCCGGCACCCGCCCCCCGAGGTGCTGCGGCTGCGGACAGACGTCTGACCCGCGCGGGAGTGCGCGGGTCAGAGGGGGCGTCGTGGACCTGGATCGTGGCGGGTCAGGCGTGCGCCCCGCGCCCGGCGTCCGGGGGAGCCCCGGGCTGCGGGTGCGGCCCCGGCCCCTCGGGCAGCTTGTAGCCGGACTCGCGCTCCTTGCGGACCTCGTCGGGGTGGCTGGAGGTGGTGGAGCCGAAGTTCCCGTAGCCCTGCATCTCGTGCGGTCTCAGACCGCCCTCGGGGATCTCCACCTGGTCCCGCTCCTCGCGGACCTCGTAGACGGCTCCGCCGTTGGGCAGGTGCGGCTGCTCCTCGGCGGCGGGGGGTGGCGGCTCCTTGGCCCGGACCAGCTGGCCCAGCTTGAAGCCGCCGAGCAGCAGGGCGACGACGGCCAGTCCGATGACCGGGAACCACGCCACATCCGTGAGGATCGAGTCCACGCTCAGGATCATGTCCATACGGAGCATTTTCCCCCACATCCCACCATTACGCGCATCTCAGGCGTCACGGGGACCGGGAGGGGGCTCAGGTATTCAGGTATTGATGGGCCCGTCGGTGTCCCGCAGCGCACCCGCCTTGCGCGCCCCCAGTACTCCGAGGATCTCGGCGCAGATCGCCAGCGCGGTCTCCGCCGGCGTGCGGGCGCCGAGGTCGAGACCGATCGGCCCGTGCACCCGGGCCAGCTCCGCGTCGGTGACCCCGGCCGCGAGCAGCCCCTCCCGCCGGCGGGCCGTCGTACGCCGCGACCCGAGCGCCCCGATGTACGGCACCCCGGCGGCCAGCGCCGCCCGCAGCGTCGGCACGTCGAACTGCTCGTCGTGGCTCAGCACGACCACGCACGCGGCGTCCCGGCGCGCTTCGATCACCTCGACCGCAGGCCCGGCGGCCTCGACCCGTACGGCCTCCCAGCCCAGCAGCAGCGCCTGCCGCTCGATGACGGCGGCCAGCTCACCCCCGCCCCCGATCACCACGCAGGGGGCCGACGGGTGGGCCTCGACCAGCACGAGGCCGGACTCCCCGTACAGGGCGTCGCGCCCGGCCCGCCGCGTGGCCAGCAGCTCCCCGGCCCGCCGACCGGCATCGTCGCCCGGCACCGCGGTGGCTCGTACGACCTCACTGGACGCCCGGTCCGCCGCCTCGTTCAACCGGGTCACCAACGCCACCCCGACGCCCTCACCGAGCAGCTCCCACCACTCGGCGGGAATCGCCGCCAGCGGCTGGAGCAGCACCTCGGCCTGCCCGCCGCAGGTCAGCTTCGCCGCCACGGCCTCGTCCCCGGACACGGACACCTCACACACCCGCGCGGTGGCCCCGGGCGCCATGGCCACCGCCTCGGCGACGAGCTCGGCGTCGAAGACCCCTCGGTACAGGCTGCCGACGCACTCCCCCCGCGGGTCGACGAGCACGGCCCCGGCGGGATCCCGCGGCCCGAAGCCCTGCTCGGTGACGGGCCGGGCCAGATATCCCGTCCGCCCTTCGGCCACCCACTGCCGCGCCGTCTCCACCAACTCACGCATCGTGCCGCCCCATCCGTCCGAGCTCTCTCCCGCAAAGCGCCAGGTCAGCAGCACGATGCGGCCTCACCACCCACCTTAGGCAGCCCCTTGCCCGGCCCCCACCCCCCAAACCCACAGCATCCCCGGCCCACCCCTCGTACGGACCACCGGAAACCCGTCCGCAGCCTCTCGACGTGCAACACTGCTCCGCAGCTGTGCCATTGGGGGACCATGGATGAAGTAGCCCGTGTCGTCGTCGGCGCCATAGGCCTCGCGGTCGAGCCGCGGGGCCGACGGTGGGCCCACATGTCCTTGTGCGTCCTCGACGCCGTTTTCTCCATCAATGCCGACTACGACCGGCACACGGCCCCGACCTGCCACCGCTACGCGACATGGGCCGGACTCACCCCGTACCCACCGGCCACTGACGAACAGCCGCTCAGTGACTTCGTGACCCGGGTCCGGACCGCGGGTGTGGAGGCATTCTCGGCAGAGGTCCTGCTGAACCGCCAGCGCACGCGGGCACACCGCGGCGCCCCACGAAAGACGGAGGCCGCCCTCGGCTACGCCGAGATCCTGACGTCCCACGGCGTGAACACCCTCGCCGACGCAGACGCGCTCCTCGCCGACACGGACCGCCTGGTACGCGTCGAACGCCACCTCGCCGGAATCCCCGGCCACGGCTCAGGCGCCCGCCTCGCCTACCTGTGGATGCTGGTGGGCGCCGACGACCGCATCAAGCCGGACCGCATGATCCTCCGCTGGCTGCAAGGCGTACTGCACCGCCCGGTGACTGCATCGGAGGCAACCCGCCTGGTCAAGGAGGCGGCGACGCAGGTGGGTTGCACCCCCTGGGAGCTGGACCACGCGATCTGGAACGCCCAACGCAAGGCCTGACCAGAACGGTTCCGGTCCGCAGAAGCCAGAACCAGATACACAGCACTCCAGTTGGCTGCGCATACGCGAAGACCCCGTCTCAGCGTTGCCGCTGATGGCGGGGTCTTTGGGCACTTCCTGCGAAGTGCCCCCGGCAGGATTCGAACCTGCGCACACGGCTCCGGAGGCCGTTGCTCTATCCCCTGAGCTACGGGGGCGTGTCGCTTGTGGTGCGGCGACGGGTTGAACACTACCAGCTTCCGCGGGGTGATCAGGAACCGTTTTGTGGGGGACGGGGGAGTGCGTCCCCCGCACGGGGTGGAAGTGGCAAAAACCCGGACGCGGGGGCCCGCGTCGACCTACTCTCGAGTTGTGCCAGGCGTCTCTGGCCGGGTCCTCGTCGTCGACGACAACAAGGTCATCCGGCAGCTGATCAAGGTCAATCTCGAGCTGGAGGGCTTCGAGGTCGTGACCGCGAACGATGGTGCCGAGTGTCTGGACGTGGTGCACCGGGTGTGTCCCGATGTGATCACTCTTGATGTGGTCATGCCGCGGCTGGACGGGTTCGGGGCCGCCGCGCAGTTGCGGGCCGATCCGCGGACCCAGGACGTGCCCGTCGCCATCGTCAGCGCCTGTTCGCAGCAGGAGGTCGAGGCCGGGATCGCGGCCGGGGTCGACGCCTTCCTCGCCAAGCCCTTCGAGCCCACCGAACTCGTACGCGTCGTACGTCGGCTCGTCGAGCGCAAGGACCGGCGCGACGGGAGGAAGGGCGCTCCCGCCGGGAGGGGCCGGGGCTGAAGCCCCGGACGGGCCTGCTGTTCACATGGCGAAACCCTTCGCGGGATGACCGTGCGTCTCGCCTAGGCTGGTCCCGTGACCCCCGCAGACCTCTCCCGTTGCGTCGTACGCGCCGTGCGCTGCGCCGTTGACGACGGGGAGCTCGCCGCGGGTGCGGTCGCGCCCGAGCGGGTCGTCGTCGAGCGGACGCGGCCCGGCGGGGTGGGGGACTACGCCACCCCCGTCGCCTTCCAGGTCGCCAAGGCCGCCGGAAGCCGGCCCCGTGACGTGGCCGGCGTACTGGCCCGCCGGCTCGGCGCCGAGCCCGGCATCGAACGCGTCGAGGTCACCGGAGCCGGGTTCCTCAACTTCGTGCTGCCCGCCCCCTCCGCGCCCGCGGTCATCACCGACGTGATCAACCGGGACGTTCGCGGCCGAGCCGCCCGTGTCGTCCCCGCCGACGACAGTGGGCTCGGGCTGCGCGAGCGCGTCGTGCGCCGGAGCGTTCTGCGGATTCTCGGCGTTCAGGGCCTCACCACCGGGGCCGGGCATCAGGCCGTCGCCCTCGCCGCCCCCGTCGCCCCCGTCGCCCAGCGCGACGGCGACGTCGTCGCCCGCTACGGGGCCGACGCCGCCTGCTGGGCGATGCTCGCCACGCCCGCCCGCGAGACCCCTTCCTTCTCCGGCGCGCAGCTGCTCGTACAGGGCGAGGCGAGCGAGTCCTTCCGGGTGCGGTACGCCCACGCGCGCAGCCGGGCCCTCGTGCGGAACGCCGAGCAGCTCGGCTTCCACCCGGAAGCGGGCGAGGTCGACGAGGCCCCCGCCCTGCTGCGCCTCCTCGCCGACCACCCCCTCGTACTGGAGGCCGCCGCGCACCACCGCGCGCCCGAGCGGCTCACCCGGCACCTCGTCGAGCTGGCCGACGCGCTGCTCGACTTCCAGTACCGCGTACTGCCCCAGGGCGACGAGAAACCCTCGGCCGCCCACCGCGCCCGGCTGGCACTCGCCGAAGCCGCCGGGACGGTGCTGGCCGGCGGCCTGGCCCTGCTCGGCATGGACGCACCCGAACGCCTATGAACCGCGAAGAGAGAATCCGATGAGCCGTTCCGCGCACCCCGCCGGGCCCCGCCACGCCGACGTCCTGCCCGAAGGGCACTACTCCCCGCCGCCCGCCGACCTGAACGCGCTCGACGAGAAGGTCTGGGCCCGTACCGTACGGCGCGAGGACGACGGCGTCGTCTCCGTCGGCGGCATCGAAGTCACCAAGCTCGCCGAGGAGTTCGGGACGCCCGCGTACTTCCTGGACGAGGACGACTTCCGGGCCCGCTGCCGGGCCTGGGCGACCGCCTTCGGCAAGGACGCCGACGTCTTCTACGCCGGTAAGGCGTTCCTCTCCAAGGCCGTCGTGAAGTGGCTGAAGGAAGAGGGGCTCAACGTGGACGTGTGCTCGGGCGGGGAGCTGTCGACCGCCCTCGCCGCCGGGATGCCGGCCGACCGGATCGCCTTCCACGGCAACAACAAGTCCGAGAGCGAGATCCGCCGGGCCGTCGAGGCGGGGGTCGGGCGGATCGTGCTCGACTCCTTCCAGGAGATCGCCCGCGTCGCGCACATCGCCCGCGAGCTCGGCGTGCGCCAGCCCGTGCAGATCCGCGTGACCGTCGGCGTCGAGGCGCACACGCACGAGTTCATCGCCACCGCCCACGAGGACCAGAAGTTCGGCATCGCCGTCGCGGACGGTTCCGCCGCCGAGGCCGTGCGCCGCGCCCTCGGGCACGACTCGCTGGAGCTGCTGGGCGTCCACTCCCACATCGGCTCGCAGATCTTCGACATGGCCGGCTTCGAGGTCTCCGCCAAGCGCGTCGTGCGGCTGCTCGCCGCCGTCCGCGACGAGCACGGCGTCGAACTGCCCGAGATCGACCTCGGCGGCGGCCTCGGTATCGCGTACACCTCCAACGACGACCCCCGCGAGCCGCACGAGATCGCCAAGGCGCTCACCGAGATCGTGGCCCGCGAGTGCGAGAGCGCCGGGCTGCGCGCCCCGCGCATCTCCGTCGAGCCCGGCCGCGCCATCGTCGGCCCGACCGCGTTCACGCTGTACGAGGTGGGGACGATCAAGCCGCTCGAAGGGCTGCGTACCTACGTCAGCGTCGACGGCGGGATGTCCGACAACATCCGTACGGCCCTCTACGACGCCGAATACTCCATCGCGCTCGTCTCCCGTACTTCCGATGCCGAGCCGATGCTCGTGCGCGTCGTCGGCAAGCACTGCGAGAGCGGTGACATCGTCGTGAAGGACGCGTTCCTGCCGGCCGACCTGGCGCCCGGCGACCTCCTCGCGGTGCCCGCGACCGGCGCGTACTGCCGTTCCATGGCCAGCAACTACAACCACGCGCTCCGCCCGCCCGTGGTCGCCGTGCGTGACGGACGGGCGCGAGTGATCGTTCGCCGCGAGACGGAGGAAGATCTCCTGCGACTCGACGTCGGATAATGAAATAGGTGTCTCACTCAATGGACCGAAGATGGAAAGTGCTGTCCATTGAGTGAGACTGGTTCACACCCCGCGCGCAAACCGTGCGCGGGGTAATGATGGAAGATCGAAAGGCGTAGGTCGAATGATGCGTACGCGTCCGCTGAAGGTGGCGCTGCTGGGCTGTGGAGTGGTCGGCTCAGAGGTGGCTCGCATCATGACGACGCACGCCGACGACCTCACGCAGAGGATCGGCGCACCCGTCGAGCTCGCCGGCGTGGCCGTGCGCCGCCCCTCCAAGGTGCGCGAGGGCATCGATCCCGCGCTGATCACCACCGACGCGACCGCCCTCCTCAAACGCGGTGACATCGACATCGCCATCGAGGTCATCGGCGGTATCGAGCCGGCCCGCACCCTGATCACCACCGCCTTCGAGCACGGCATCTCGGTGGTCTCCGCGAACAAGGCGCTGCTCGCCCAGGACGGCGCCGCGCTGCACGCCGCCGCCGAGCAGGCCGGGCTCGACCTCTACTACGAGGCCGCCGTCGCCGGCGCCATCCCGCTGATCCGCCCGCTGCGCGAGTCCCTCGCCGGCGACAAGATCAACCGCGTGATGGGCATCGTCAACGGCACGACGAACTTCATCCTCGACAAGATGGACTCGACCGGCGCCGGCTACCAGGAGGCGCTGGACGAGGCCACCGCCCTCGGGTACGCCGAGGCCGACCCGACCGCCGACGTCGACGGCTACGATGCCGCCGCCAAGGCCGCGATCCTGGCCGGCATCGCCTTCCACACCCGCGTCCGCCTGGACGACGTGTACCGCGAGGGGATGACCGAGGTCAGCGCCGCGGACTTCGCCTCCGCCAAGCGGATGGGCTGCACCATCAAGCTCCTCGCCATCCTGGAGCGCGCCGCGGACGGCGAGTCCGTCACCGCCCGCGTCCACCCGGCGATGATCCCGCTGAGCCACCCGCTCGCCTCCGTCCGCGAGGCGTACAACGCCGTCTTCGTCGAGGCGGACGCCGCCGGGAGGCTGATGTTCTACGGGCCCGGTGCGGGCGGCGCCCCGACCGCGTCCGCGGTCCTCGGCGACCTCGTCGCCGTCGCCCGCAACAAGCTCGCCGAGGCAACGGGGCCCGGCGAGTCGGCGTACACCCAGCTGCCGGTCAGCCCCATGGGCGACGTCGTCACCCGCTACCACATCAGCCTCGATGTGGCCGACAAGCCGGGCGTCCTCGCCCAGGTGGCGACGACGTTCGCGGAGCACGGTGTGTCCATCGACACCGTCCGGCAGCAGGGTCGTCCAGACGGGGTCGGCAAGGAGGCCTCCCTCGTCGTCGTCACCCACCGCGCCGCCGACGCCGCCCTCTCGGGGACCGTCGAGGCGCTGCGGAAGCTGGACACCGTCCGCGGTGTCGCCAGCATCATGCGTGTTGAAGGGGAGTAAGGACCCATGAGCAGCAATCGCACCCACCAGTGGCGCGGGATCATCGAGGAGTACCGGGACCGCCTGCCGGTGACGGACACGACTCCGGTGGTCACGCTCCGCGAGGGTGGCACTCCCCTCGTTCCCGCGCAGGTGCTGTCCGAGCGCACCGGCTGCGAGGTGCACCTGAAGGTCGAGGGGGCGAACCCCACCGGGTCCTTCAAGGACCGCGGCATGACCATGGCGATCACCCGGGCCAAGGAGGAGGGCGCGAAGGCCGTCATCTGCGCCTCCACCGGCAACACTTCGGCCTCCGCCGCCGCCTACGCGGTGCGTGCCGGAATGGTCTGCGCGGTGCTCGTGCCCCGCGGCAAGATCGCCCTGGGCAAGATGGGCCAGGCCCTCGTGCACGGCGCCAAGATCCTCCAGGTGGACGGCAACTTCGACGACTGCCTGGACCTCGCCCGCGCGCTGTCCGACAACTATCCGGTGGCGCTGGTCAATTCCGTCAATCCGGTGCGGATCGAGGGGCAGAAGACGGCCGCGTTCGAGATCGTCGACGCGCTCGGCGACGCCCCGGACGTGCACGTGCTGCCGGTGGGCAACGCGGGCAACATCACCGCGTACTGGAAGGGGTTCAAGGAGTACAAGGCCGACGGCCTGGCCTCCCGTACGCCCCGCGTGTGGGGTTTCCAGGCCTCCGGCTCCGCGCCCATCGTGCGCGGCGAGGTCGTCAAGGAGCCGCACACCGTCGCCACCGCGATCCGCATCGGCAACCCGGCCTCCTGGGACTACGCACTGCAGGCGCGGGACGAGTCTGGCGGCTTCATCGACGAGGTGACGGACCGCCAGATCCTCGCCGCCTACCGCCTGTTGGCCGCTCAGGAGGGCGTCTTCGTCGAGCCCGCCTCGGCCGCGTCCGTGGCCGGTCTGCTCAAGGCCGCCGAGCTGGGCCT
The DNA here is from genome assembly GCF_004795115.1 of Streptomyces sp. A0592. NCBI lineage: Bacteria > Bacillati > Actinomycetota > Actinomycetes > Kitasatosporales > Streptomycetaceae > Streptomyces > Streptomyces sp. A0592. Next base: position 56,055 of record NZ_SSBM01000021.1, on the reverse strand, counting down.
GGTGGACCCGGGTCAGCGGATCGTGTGCACCGTCACCGGCAACGGCCTCAAGGACCCCGACTGGGCGGTCGCCGGCGCTCCGCAGCCGGTCACCGTTCCGGTGGACGCCGAAGCGGCCGCCGTGCGCCTCGGCCTGGTCTGAGCGCACGACCGTGTGAGCCGGGTTCCGGAGGTTCCCCGAGTGCCGTGACGGCACTCCCGGGGCCCTCCGGAACCCGGCAACTCACCCCGTACGACGACAAAAGTGCGGCCGAAGCGGGTCCAACCCGGTCGAAGCCCGCGACACGCATCGTGCGCCTCCTGTGCGCCCTATGTCGCGAGAGAACCTTCCTTCGATACGCTGTACTTACATCCGCCACCGCGCATATGACTGCGGTGCTGCCCCGAGGGCCTTCGGGTGTCGTACGTTCTCCAGTACATTCACAGCGAGCCAGCGAAGAGCGAAGTTCTCGCACAGTCACAAGGAGTGTCATCGGACGATGGCCGGTCCAGCGTTCCGCGCCGCCGCCGTACGGGTGCGCGTCCCCGCCAGCAGTGCCAACCTCGGCCCCGGCTTCGACGCCCTGGGCCTGGCCCTGGGCCTCTACGACGACGTCGTCGTACGGGTGGCCGACTCCGGCCTGAACATCGACATCGCGGGCGAGGGCGCCGACACCCTCCCGCGGGACGAGAGCCACCTGCTCGTACGCTCCATGCGCACCGCCTTCGACCTGCTGGGCGGCCAGCCGCGCGGCCTCGAGGTCGTCTGTGCCAACCGGATCCCGCACGGCCGGGGCCTCGGCTCCTCGTCCGCCGCCATCTGCGCCGGCATCGTGGCCGCCCGCGCCGTCACCATAGGCGGCGAGGCGAAGCTCGACGACGCGGCGCTCCTGGAGCTCGCCACCGAGATCGAGGGCCACCCCGACAACGTCGCGGCCTGCCTGCTCGGCGGGTTCACGCTGGCGTGGATGGACGGGGGCAGTGCCCGGGCGATCCGGATGGAGCCCGCCGAGTCCATCGTTCCGGTGGTCTTCGTACCTTCCCGGCCGGTCCTCACGGAGACGGCGCGCGGCCTGCTGCCGCGCACCGTCCCGCACGTGGACGCGGCCGTCAACGCGGGCCGCGCGGGCCTGCTCGTGGAAGCCCTGACCAGGCGCCCCGAGCTGCTGCTGCCGGCCACCGAAGACCGGCTCCACCAGGAGTACCGGTCCCCGGCGATGCCCGAGAGCGTGGCACTCGTCAACCGACTGCGGGCGGACGGCATCCCCGCGGTCATCTCCGGCGCGGGCCCCACGGTCCTCGCGCTGGTCGACAACGACGCGGCCGACAAGGTCGCGCAGCTCGCGGGCGAGGGGTGGGCGGCCAACCGGCTCGCCCTCGACGCCGCGGGCGCGAGCGTACTTCCGCTGGGAACCCAGGTCGGCTAGGTCCTGCTCTTCGAGCAGGACCAGTCGGCCAGGGGCGGGCGGCCGGGGCAGGCCGCCCGCGCGGAAGCGCGCGATTGCCGGTGATTGAGAGGGGGAATATCTATTGGATCCGGTAGTGTTAGTCTCAAGTGCGCATCGGAAGCCGCCATGGCTCGGTGCTCAGTGTCCCCATCCGGGACCACATTTCTTCCGGGAGCCTCCCCGACTGCTTTGATCGCTTCCAGCAGTTTCGAGCACGCTCCGGAATCGGCGTGATTTTCCCACGCTTTCAGCTCGGGGGCTTCTCGCCGGAACCCACGCACGTTTCTTTCCGCCGTATCTCTATCGGCGGACCACCGCCCCGGCACGGTCCACACCTAGGGCCGTCGTCGGACAGCACAACCGGTCGCCGAGCCAGACAGGCCGACGTCCGCTCCAGGGAAGGACCCTTCGTGAGCGACACCACCGATCTGATGGGCGCTGCCGACACCTCTGTCGACACCAGTGCCCCCGCCGCGGGCGCCGCGCCCAAGCGTCGACGCACCGGCACCGGCCTTGACGGCATGGTCCTCGCCGAGCTGCAGCAGGTCGCGTCGGGCCTCGGCATCAGGGGCACCGCGCGGATGCGCAAGAGCCAGCTGATCGAGGTCATCAAGGAGGCGCAGGCGGGCAGCGGTGCCCCCAAGGCCGCCGCCTCCGCCACCGCGGACACCGCCGAGGCCAAGCCGAAGCGCCGCGCCACCAGCAAGGCCCGTACGGCTGCCGCGGACGCCGCGCCGGCGGAGGCCCCCGCGGCCCCCGCCGAGAAGCCCGCCGCCGCGCAGGCGCAGATCGAGATCCCGGGTCAGCCGGCAGGGGGCCCCTCCCGCTCGAGCGCAGCCGAGAGCGGGGGAGAGGACGCCCCGGCCGGCGAGCGCCGCCGCCGCCGCGCCACGGCCCCCTCCGGCAGCCCGGAGGGCTCGGCCCCCGTCTCCGTACAGGTCGAGCAGAAGGCCGACACGGCCACCGCCGCCGCGCCCGCCGAGCCGAAGGCCGAGGCCGCCACCGCGGTCTCCGCCGGCCAGGCCCAGGGCCAGGACGGCGAGGGCCGCGGCCGCCGCGACCGCCGGGAGCGCGGCGACCGCCAGCGCGACCGCCGCGACCGTGGCGCCAAGGCCGACGAGCAGGGCCAGGGCGGCCAGGCCCAGGGCCAGCCCGCGCAGGGCGGCCAGGGCGGCGGCCGTCAGGACCGTGCCGACCGCCAGGACCGCGCGGACCGCCAGGACCGCCAGCAGCAGGGCGGCCGCGGCCAGGGTCAGGGCCAGGGCCAGCAGGGCCGCCAGGACGCGGGCCCGCAGGACGACTTCGACGACGAGGGCGGCCGCCGTGGCCGTCGCGGCCGCTACCGCGACCGCCGGGGCCGCCGCGGCCGCGACGAGTTCGCGCCGAACGAGCCGCAGGTCGCCGACGACGACGTGCTGATCCCCGTCGCGGGCATCCTCGACATCCTGGACAACTACGCGTTCATCCGGACCTCGGGCTACCTGCCCGGCCCCAACGACGTGTACGTCTCCCTCGCCCAGGTCCGCAAGGCGGGTCTGCGCAAGGGCGACCACACCACGGGTGCCGTGCGCCAGCCCAAGGACGGTGAGCGCCGCGAGAAGTTCAACGCCCTGGTGCGCCTCGACTCGGTGAACGGCATGGCGCCCGAATCCGGCCGCGGCCGACCGGAGTTCCAGAAGCTGACGCCCCTGTACCCGCAGGACCGGCTGCGCCTGGAGACCGACCCGGGCGTGCTGACCACCCGCATCATCGACCTCGTGTCGCCGATCGGAAAGGGCCAGCGCGGCCTGATCGTGGCCCCGCCGAAGACCGGCAAGACCATGATCATGCAGGCGATCGCCAACGCGATCACCACGAACAACCCCGAGTGCCACCTGATGGTCGTCCTGGTCGACGAGCGTCCGGAAGAGGTCACCGACATGCAGCGGTCGGTCAAGGGCGAGGTCATCTCCTCGACCTTCGACCGCCCGGCCGAGGACCACACCACCGTCGCCGAGCTGGCCATCGAGCGCGCCAAGCGTCTCGTCGAGCTGGGTCACGACGTGGTCGTCCTGCTGGACTCCATCACCCGTCTGGGCCGCGCGTACAACCTCGCGGCGCCCGCCTCCGGCCGCATCCTGTCCGGTGGTGTCGACTCGACCGCGCTGTACCCGCCGAAGCGCTTCTTCGGTGCCGCGCGCAACATCGAGGACGGCGGCTCGCTGACCATCCTGGCCACCGCGCTGGTCGACACCGGCTCGCGCATGGACGAGGTGATCTTCGAGGAGTTCAAGGGCACCGGCAACATGGAGCTCAAGCTCGACCGGAAGCTCGCCGACAAGCGCATCTTCCCGGCCGTCGACGTCGACCCGTCGGGCACCCGCAAGGAGGAGATCCTCCTCAACGCGGAAGAGCTCGCCATCGTGTGGAAGCTGCGCCGGGTGCTGCACGCGCTGGACTCGCAGCAGGCGATCGAACTGCTCCTCGACAAGATGAAGCAGACGAAGTCGAACGCCGAGTTCCTGATGCAGATCGCGAAGACGACCCCGTCGGGCAAGAACGACGACTGAGGGCCGTCGACCGGCGTCCCACGCCGGCCGTGAGGCATCGCCACAGCAGCCCCCGCCGCACGCCGCGGCGGGGGCTGCCGTGCTTTCCCCCGGCGCCCGGAGCGCCTGGGGAAGGCGTCCGACGGTGTTGCGAGCTTCGCCACATCACCACCGATGTGCGGCTTTCGCCGTATGGCTCGAAACCGCAGGTGAGGAACGGGCTACCCAGAGTTTTGTCCCGGTTCATACGCAAGTAGCGGTCGTACGGGGGGTTGCGGCGGCCGTGGAACCCTTCAAGGCATTCGCCCGTCTGTGTCAGAGGGCCCGCGGGGGGAAGGCGGGCCGGTACGGACCCGGGAACCGGACTCAGGACTGAGGAGACCATGACCGAGGACACCAAGGGCCGCGGCCGGCGCGCCGCAGGCCGGCGCCGACGCAAACCGGCGACGCGCCGCAGGGCCCTCGTCATAGCCGCGTGGAGCGCCGCCGCGGTGGTCCTGCTGGGCGGGGCGGGCCTGGGCTGGTTCTACTTCAAGCTCAACGGCAACCTGAAAACCGTCGACATCGACCAGGCGCTGGGCACCGACCGGCCGGCGAACGTCGACAACGGCTCGATGGACATACTCGTCCTCGGCTCCGACTCCCGGGGCGGAGCCAACGGCGAGTACGGCCGGGACGACGGCGGCTCCGCCCGCTCCGACACCGCGATGGTCGTCCACCTGTACGAGGGCCGCCAGAAGGCCAGCGTCGTGTCCATACCCCGCGACACCATGACCGGACGCCCCGAATGCGCCGCCGGCGGCAAGGGGAAGACCGACCCCGGCGGCCGGCGCAAGCAGTTCAACGAGGCCTACACCGTCGGCGGCGCCGCCTGCGCGGTCAAGACCGTCGAGAAGATGTCGGGGATCCGCATGGACCACTACATCGAGGTCGACTTCACCGGCTTCAAGAAGATCATCGACACCCTCGGCGGGGTCGAGGTCACCACCACCAAGCCGATCAAGGACGACTTCAGCCACCTGAACCTCCCGGCCGGCCCCAACAAGCTGAACGGCGAGCAGGCCCTCGGCCTGGTCCGCACCCGCCACGGCGTCGGGGACGGCGGCGACCTCGGCCGAATACAGCTGCAGCAGGCCTTCATCAAGGCGCTGATCAAGCAGGTCAAGGGCGTCGGCGTGTTCGACAACCCCAAGAAGCTGCTCGACCTCGCCGACGCCGGGACCAAGGCGCTCACCACCGACAAGGCGCTCGGCGACGTGAAGTCCCTCGCCGGCTTCGCCCAGAGCCTCCAGGGCATCGACGCCGGCGACATGCAGATGATCACCCTGCCCGTGGCCGCGGACGCGCTCGACGCGAACCGCGTCGCACCCCTGCAGAAGGAGTCCAAGATGGTCTGGGACGCCCTGCTGGCCGACCGGCCGATCCCCGCCGAGGCCACCGCGAACTCCGCCGGGGACAAGAGCGCGGCCGGGACCGTCGTCCAGTGACAAGGGGCTCGGGAGCCTCCCGGAAGGCTGCCGGAAAGACCGCGGAACGGACCGCCGAACGGGCGGCGGAATAGACCGGGACCCCCTCCCGTTGAGGGTGATGTCCTCAGAATTTTGACAGGCAGCCCGGTCCTGGCAGACTGGTCTGTCGGCCCCGGTTCACGCAGTGCGCAATTCGGCTCCTGCGACCCGGCGCCCTCCCGAATCTAGGAGACACCTTGAAGCGCGATGTTCACCCCGAGTACGTCGAGACCGCGGTCAGCTGCACCTGCGGCGCGTCGTTCACGACCCGTAGCACCCTGACCGAGGGCACCATCCGTGCCGAGGTCTGCTCCGAGTGCCACCCGTTCTACACGGGCAAGCAGAAGATCCTCGACACCGGTGGCCGTGTGGCCCGCTTCGAGGCGCGCTTCGGCAAGGGCGCGGCCAAGAAGTAGCGCGACCCAGGCGCCGGTCTCCGGCCGCCCCCTGTCCACTCGGGGGCGGCCGGACCGGCGCCTTTGTCGTCGTTCAAGCCCGTCACCCCGTGCAGTCCCCCGCACTTTCACCACAGGAGTCCCCCGATGTTCGAGGCGGTCGAGGAACTGGTTGGCGAACACGCCGACCTCGAAAAGCAGCTCGCCGACCCTTCGGTCCACTCCGATCAGGCCAACGCGCGCAAGCTGAACAAGCGCTACGCGGAGCTGACCCCGATCATCGCTACCTTCCGTGCCTGGAAGCAGACGGGCGACGACATCGAGACGGCGAAGGAGTTCGCGGCGGACGACCCGGACTTCGCCGCCGAGGTCAAGGAGCTGACGCAGGCGCGCGAGGAGCTCACCGAGAAGCTCCGCCTCCTGCTCGTCCCGCGCGACCCCAGCGACGACAAGGACGTGCTCCTGGAGGTCAAGGCGGGCGCGGGCGGCGACGAGTCGGCCCTGTTCGCCGGCGACCTGCTGCGCATGTACCTGCGCTACGCCGAGCGTGTGGGCTGGAAGACCGAGATCATCGACGCCACCGAGTCCGAGCTCGGCGGCTACAAGGACGTCCAGGTCTCCGTCCGCACCAAGGGCGGCAACGGCGCCACCGAGCCCGGCCAGGGCGTGTGGGCCCGCCTGAAGTACGAGGGCGGCGTGCACCGCGTCCAGCGCGTTCCGGCCACCGAGTCCCAGGGCCGCATCCACACCTCCGCCGCCGGCGTGCTCGTCACCCCGGAGGCCGAGGAGGTCGAGGTCGAGATCAACATGAACGACCTCCGCATCGACGTGTACCGCTCCTCCGGCCCCGGCGGCCAGTCCGTCAACACCACCGACTCGGCCGTGCGCATCACGCACATCCCGACCGGTGTGGTCGCCTCCTGCCAGAACGAGAAGAGCCAGCTCCAGAACAAGGAGCAGGCCATGCGCATCCTGCGCTCCCGCCTGCTGGCCGCCGCCCAGGAGGCCGCCGAGCAGGAGGCCTCCGACGTGCGCCGCAGCCAGGTCCGCTCCGTGGACCGGTCCGAGAAGATCCGTACGTACAACTTCCCGGAGAACCGGATCTCGGACCACCGCACCGGCTTCAAGGCGTACAACTTGGACCAGGTGCTCGACGGCGACCTCGACTCGGTCATCCAGGCCTGCGTGGACACCGACTCCGCGGCCAAGCTCGCCGCCGCGAACTGACCGCAACCGCTTCACCCCCCGTACGACAGCAGCCCGGAGGACCAGCGTGAACTTGCTGCTTGCCGAGGTGGCCCAGGCCACCCAGCGGCTGGCCGCCGCCGGCGTGCCCTCACCGCGCTTCGACGCGGAGGAGCTCGCCGCCTTCGTGCACGGCGTCAAACGGGGGGAACTGCACCACGTCAAGGACGCGGACTTCGACGCCCGCTACTGGGAGGCCGTCGCCCGCCGCGAGGCGCGCGAGCCGCTCCAGCACATCACCGGGCGCGCCTTCTTCCGGTACCTGGAGCTCCAGGTCGGGCCCGGGGTCTTCGTGCCCCGGCCCGAGACCGAGTCGGTCGTGGACTGGGCCATACAGGCCGTCCGGGCGATGGACGTCGTCGAGCCGCTGATCGTCGACCTGTGCACCGGATCCGGTGCGATCGCGCTGGCCATGGCCCAGGAGGTGCCGCGCTCGCGCGTGCACGCGGTCGAGCTGTCCGAGGACGCCCTGCGGTGGACCCGCAAGAACGCCGAGGGCTCCCGGGTCACCGTCCACCAGGGCGACGCCCTGAGCGCGCTGCCCGAGCTGGACGGCCAGGTCGACCTGGTCATCTCCAACCCGCCGTACATCCCGCTCACCGAGTGGGAGTACGTGGCGCCCGAGGCCCGCGACCACGACCCGGAGATGGCGCTCTTCTCCGGCGAGGACGGCCTCGACACCATCCGGGGTCTCGAACGCACCGCCCACCGGCTGCTGCGGCCCGGCGGCATCGTCGTCGTCGAGCACGCCGACACCCAGGGCGGCCAGGTCCCGTGGATCTTCGCCGAGGAACGGGGCTGGGCCGACGCCGCCGACCACCCCGACCTCAACAACCGCCCGCGCTTCGCCACCGCCCGCAAGGCACTGCCGTGACCGGCGCGACGACCCCCGCCCCCACCCTGCTGCACGAGGAGGCCCGCTGATGGCCCGGCGATACGACTGCAACGACGCGACGGACCGCAAGACGGGTCTGCGCGAAGCCGCATCCGCCGTGCGCCGCGGCGAGCTCGTCGTGCTGCCCACCGACACCCTGTACGGGATCGGCGCGGACGCCTTCAGCCCGGAGGCCGTGCACGACCTGCTCGCTGCCAAGGGGCGCGGCCGCGGCATGCCCACCCCGGTGCTCATCGGTTCCCCGAACACCCTGCACGGCCTCGTCACGGACTTCTCCGAGCAGGCCTGGGAACTCGTCGACGCCTTCTGGCCCGGCGCGCTGACGCTGGTCGCCAAGCACCAGCCCTCGCTGGCCTGGGACCTGGGCGACACCCACGGCACCGTGGCCGTGCGCATGCCGCTGCACCCCGTCGCCATCGAGCTGCTGACCGAGGTCGGCCCGATGGCGGTGTCCTCGGCCAACCTCTCCGGGCAGCCGGCCCCCGAGGACTGCGACGCGGCGCGCGAGATGCTCGGCGACTCGGTGTCCGTCTACCTCGACGGCGGTCCGACGCCCGGCATCGAGCCGTCGTCGATCGTCGACGTCACGGGGAAGGTGCCCGTGCTGCTGCGGGAGGGTGCGCTGAGCGCCGACCAGCTGCGGGAGGTCGTACCCGACCTCGAGGTGGCCCCGTGAGCCCTGAGGGGCGTGGCATAGCAGGGGGAAGCACTTTCCGCATACTCCACGTCAGCACGGGCAATGTGTGCCGCTCGCCGATCACCGAGCGGCTGACCCGGCACGCCCTCTCGCACCGCCTCGGCGGCCCCGTCGGCGGCGACCTCATCGTGGAGAGCGCCGGGACGTGGGGCCACGAGGGCGCCCCGATGGAGGCGAACGCCGCCGCCGTGCTGGAGGACTTCGGGGCCGACGCGTCCGGGTTCACCGGCCGCGAGCTGCTGGACGAGCACGTCATACGCGCCGACCTGGTGCTGACCGCCACGCGCGACCACCGTGCGCAGGTCATCTCGATGGGGCACTCGGCGGGGCTGCGCACTTTCACGCTCAAGGAGTTCACCCGGCTGGTCCGGGCGATAGACCCGGCCACGCTGCCGCCGCTGGACGACGGCATGGCGGAGCGGGCGCGGGCGCTCGTACGGGCCGCCGCGGCGCTGCGCGGGTGGCTGCTGGCGCCGTCGCCCGACGCGGACGAGGTCTACGACCCGTACGGCGCGCCCATCACCTTCTTCCGCTCCATCGGAGACGAGATCAACCAGGCGCTGGACCCCGTGGTGACGGCCCTGACGGGCGTGACGGCCCGCCGCTGACCCCGGCGGCCGGAGGCCGGCGCAGCGGGCCGATGCCGGGGAGGCCCTCCGGGGCCGAGCGGTGCGAGGAGCGCGTCGGGGAGGTGCTCGACCAGGCGCTGGACCCCGTGGTGACGGCCCTGACGGGCGTGACGGCCCGCCGCTGACCCCGGCGGGGCACCGCCCCGGCGGGGCGGCGGTGCCGCGAGGCGTGACGGGCGGGCCGGGCCTACAGTGGCTGGTACCCGGTACCCCCCTGGAGTCGCGCCATGAGCGTCATCACCCAGCCCACGGACCTGCTGCGCCGGCAGGACCCGCAGATGGCCGACGTGCTCGCCGGGGAGGGCCGCAGGCAGGCCGGCACGCTGCAGCTGAGCGCCGCGGAGAACTTCACCTCGACGGCCGTCCTGGCGGCGCTGGGCTCCCCGCTCGCCAACAAGTACGCCGAGGGCTACCCGGGCGCCCGCTACCACGGCGGATGCGAGTACGCCGACCTGGCCGAGCAGATCGCCGTCGAGCGGGCCAAGGCCCTCTTCGGGACCGAGCACGCGAACGTGCAGCCGCACTCCGGCTCCTCGGCCGTCCTAGCCGCCTACGCAGCGCTGCTGCGGCCGGGGGACACCGTGCTGGCGATGGGGCTCCCGTACGGGGGACACCTCACGCACGGCTCGCCCGCCAACTTCTCGGGCCAGTGGTTCACCTTCGTCGGGTACGGGGTCGACGCCGGGACGGGCCTCATCGACTACCGGCAGGTGCAGGACCTCGCCCGGGCGCACCGGCCCAGGGCCATCGTGTGCGGGTCCATCTCCTACCCCCGCCACCCCGAGTACTCGGCCTTCCGGGAGATCGCCGACGAGGTCGGGGCCTATCTGATCGCCGACGCCGCGCACCCCATCGGGCTGGTGGCCGGCGGGGCCGCGCCGAGTCCGGTGCCCTACGCCGACGTCGTCTGCGCGACCACGCACAAGGTGCTGCGCGGGCCGCGCGGCGGGATGGTCCTGTGCGGCGCCGAGTTCGCCGAGCGCATCGACCGGGCGGTGTTCCCCTTCACCCAGGGCGGGGCCCAGATGCACACCATCGCCGCCAAGGCGGTGGCCTTCGGCGAGGCGGCCCGGCCGGCCTTCACCACCTACGCCCACCGGGTGGTCTCCAACGCCCGGGTGCTGGCGGGGGCGCTGGAGGAGCGCGGGTTCACGGTCACCACGGGCGGCACCGACACGCACATGATCACCGCCGACCCGGCGCCGCTGGGTGTGGACGGACCGACCGCCCGCGGCCGGCTGGCGGCCGCCGGGATCGTGCTGGACACGTGCGTGCTGCCGTACGGGGACCAGCGGGGTGTGAGGCTGGGCACGGCCGCCGTGACCACCCAGGGGATGGGGGAGCAGCAGATGCTCCGGATCGCGGAGCTGTTCGCCACCGCGCTGCACGGGGAAGCCGCGCAGACACGTACGGAGGTCGGCGAGCTCACAGCAGGATTTCCCCCTTACGGGGAGTAAACGGGACAAGAGGGGTGTAGTGGAACCGGTATACGGACCCCTCGCGTCCTCGGTGGAGGGGACATCGCAGCTAATGTGTGGGGCTGAGATGGCCGGCGATACATCTGGGGCAGCCAGTGCGTGAATATCTGCTGACGCTTTGCGTCACGGTCGCGGTGACCTACCTGCTGACCGGGCCCGTGCGGAAGTTCGCGATCGCGGCCGGGGCCATGCCGGAGATCCGCGCCCGCGACGTGCACCGCGAGCCGACGCCGCGCCTCGGCGGGATCGCGATGTTCGGCGGCCTGTGCGCGGGCCTGCTGGTCGCCGACCACCTGCAGAACCTCAACGCGGTCTTCGAGAAGTCGAACGAACCGCGCGCACTGCTCTCCGGCGCCGCCCTGATCTGGCTGATCGGCGTGCTGGACGACAAGTTCGAGATCGACGCCCTGATCAAGCTCGGCGCGCAGATGATCTCCGCCGGCGTGATGGTCATGCAGGGTCTTACGATCCTGTGGATCCCGGTCCCCTTCATCGGCACGGTCCCGCTCACCCAGTGGCAGGGCAACCTGCTCACGGTGGCGCTCGTCGTCATCACCATCAACGCGGTGAACTTCGTGGACGGCCTCGACGGCCTCGCCGCGGGCATGGTCTGCATCGCCGCCGCCGCGCTCTTCCTGTACGCCTACCGGATCTGGTTCGGCTACGGGATCGAGTCCGCGGCCCCCGCGACCCTCTTCGCCGCGATCCTGATGGGCATGTGCCTGGGCTTCCTGCCGCACAACATGCACCCTGCGCGGATCTTCATGGGTGACTCCGGCTCGATGCTCATCGGCCTGGTCCTGGCCGCCGCGGCGATCTCCCTGACGGGTCAGGTCGACCCGGACGCGCTGGCCCTGTTCGCCGGTGGTGAGCGCAACGCGACGCACGCGATGCTGCCCGCCTACATCCCGCTGATCCTGCCCCTGACGGTCATCGCGATCCCGATGGCCGACCTCATCCTGGCCATCGTGCGGCGTACGTGGAACGGCCAGTCGCCGTTCGCGGCCGACCGCGGCCACCTGCACCACCGGCTGCTGGAACTCGGCCACTCGCACAGCCGCGCGGTCCTGATCATGTACTTCTGGTCGGGCCTGATCGCCTTCGGCACCGTGGCCTACTCCGTGCACTCCGCCGCGATGTGGATCGTGCTCGTGATCGCCGTGCTCAGCGCGGTGGGCCTGTTCCTGCTGCTCCTGCCGCGCTTCACGCCGCGCACCCCGGCCTGGGCCGAGCGCCTGGTCCCGCCGCGCTACCGGCACTCCGCACGCGCGGCCGAGGCGGCCGCGGAGGCGGCGGCACGGGACGCCTCGGGCGCCGAGCCGCAGCCCGCCCGGCCGATCGCCGCAGGCGTCTCGGGCGTCAACGGCGCGACCGCCGTGGGCCCCCGCTCACGCTTCCCCGAGCGCCGCAAGGCCGAATCCACGCGCTGACGCGGGCACAACGGGTGCTGACCCGGCCGAGCCGACTGATCCGATCTACCGATGACGTGCCGTGGTCCCCGTGCGATGCGGGGCCCACGGGCGTGCGCGCGGTCAAGCCCGCGCTTTCGGCGTCCCCGATCGAGCAGGCATACCCGAGCGCGCATTCCGGACGTGGGGTGCCAATAGCAGACAAGGTGCCCCACCGTCGCGCACACACGGGCGCGTTCACTCTCATGTGTGACAGTCGGCACACCCAGCAGGTAAAGCTCTCATCAAATAGTTTGTGATACCGTTCACTAAACCCGGCGACAGAGCCGAAGGACCGTAGTGCGACGGTCACTCGGCCCGAGGTTCACTCTCGGACCGGGCTTACGCTCGTCCCGTACGAGTCCAGTGCCCCCACCACCACGCGGAGCAAACCGCCATGCGGTCAGATGACGTCCGATCCCTTCTGCAAGCCGCCGTGCCCACGGCCGTCGCCGGCGCACTCGCCGCGTTGATCAGTGGGTTTGTCGTCGGCAGCAAGGGTGCGGTCGGTGCGATCGTCGCGACGCTGGTCGTGATCCTGTTCATGGGCATCGGATTCGTCGTTCTGCAGCGCACGGCGAAATCGCTTCCGCACCTCTTCCAGGCCATGGGGCTCATGCTCTACACGGCCCAGATCCTGCTGCTTTTCGTCTTTGTCGCGGCGTTCAAGAACACGACGCTGTTCAACCCCAAGGCCTTCGCCATCACGCTCGTCGCCACCACCCTGGTGTGGATCGCCGCGCAGACGCGTGCCCACATGAAGGCCAAGATCCTTTACGTCGAACCCGACTCGGTGAAGGGCGACAAGCCCGAAAATCCGGGATCGAAGTCGTGAAGGGTAGGGCCGGGATAAGTGGGCGTTCGAGATCCTGCTATCGTCCGGTGCCAACTGCGGCACTGCGGGCGCGGGCATCTGAGCTGACGCCTGTCCCATCGCGAGGCTCGATGCCTGATCGCCGCCCCATCATCCGTAACACCAGTCCAGTGCCGAACAGCGGCTGTGCGCCGCGCCGACACAACGAGGTTGCCGTACCTATGCGCCACGCTGAAGGAGCCCGCGGTGAGTGCTGACCCGACGACGGTGCTCGCCTTCGAGACCGATTGCCACATTTTCGACGGTTGTGGCTTCCCGGCTCCCGGCCTGCACTCGTTCCTGTTCGAGCCGATCTTCGGTGACGCGGACAGCAGCCTGTACTTCAACAAGACGATGCTCCTGGCCCTGCTGGGCTCGGTCATCATCGTCGGCTTCTTCTGGGCCGCGTTCCGGAAGCCGAAGGTCGTCCCGGGCAAGCTGCAGATGGTCGCCGAGGCCGGCTACGACTTCGTGCGCCGCGGCATCGTCTACGAGACGCTGGGCAAGAAGGAGGGCGAGAAGTACGTCCCCCTGATGGTCTCGATCTTCTTCTTCGTCTGGATGATGAACCTCTGGTCCATCATTCCGCTGGCCCAGTTCCCGGTGACCGCGATCATCGCGTACCCCGTGGCCCTTGCGGCCATCGTGTACGTGATCTGGATGAGCGTGACCTTCAAGCGTCACGGCTTCGTCGGGGGCTTCAAGAACCTGACCGGCTACGACAAGTCGCTCGGCCCGGTCCTCCCGATGGTCATGGTCATCGAGTTCTTCTCGAACGTCCTGGTCCGCCCCTTCACCCACGCGGTCCGACTGTTCGCGAACATGTTCGCCGGTCACACCCTGCTGCTGCTCTTCACGATCGCCAGCTGGTACCTGCTGAACGGCATCGGCATCGCCTACGCCGGCGTCTCGTTCATCATGGTCCTGGTGATGACCGCCTTCGAGCTCTTCATCCAGGCCGTCCAGGCGTACGTCTTCGTCCTCCTGGCCTGCAGCTTCATTCAGGGCGCGCTCGCCGAGCACCACTGACCGCCAACCCCTGAGTCCCTTATTCGTCCGGTGGCCAACCCCCACCGGTCCGTGAAAGAGAAGGAAGAACTGGCATGTCCCAGACCCTTGCTGCCGTCAGCGGCTCCCTCGGCTCCATCGGTTACGGCCTCGCTGCCATCGGCCCGGGCGTCGGCGTCGGCATCATCTTCGGTAACGGCACCCAGGCCCTCGCCCGTCAGCCCGAGGCTGCCGGTCTGATCCGCGCCAACCAGATCCTCGGCTTCGCCTTCTGTGAGGCGCTCGCCCTCATCGGTCTGGTCATGCCGTTCGTCTACGGCACGTGATCTTCGGATTCACGACCAACCACTAGACGAAAGGCACTGATGTGAACCTCATGGTTCTCGCGGCCGAGGAAGTTCAGAGTCCTCTCATCCCGCCGCTCCCCGAGCTCGTCATCGGTCTGATCGCCTTCGTCATCGTCTTCGGATTCCTTGCGAAGAAGCTCCTCCCGAACATCAACAAGGTTCTGGAAGAGCGCCGCGAGGCCATCGAGGGCGGTATCGAGAAGGCGGAAGCCGCTCAGACCGAGGCTCAGAGCGTCCTGGAGCAGTACAAGGCCCAGCTCGCCGAGGCCCGGCACGAGGCCGCGCGCCTGCGCCAGGAAGCGCTGGAGCAGGGCACTGCGCTGAAGGAAGAACTGCGCGCAGAGGGCCAGCGGCAGCGTGAGGAGATCATCGCTGCCGGCCACGCCCAGATCGCGGCAGACCGCAAGGCAGCCTCGCAGGCGCTGCGTCAGGACGTCGGCAAGCTTGCCACCGACCTGGCCGGCAAGCTCGTCGGTGAGTCCCTCGAGGACCACGCCCGGCAGAGCCGCACCATCGACCGCTTCCTCAGCGAGCTTGAGGAGAAGGCCGAGGCGGCCCGATGAACGGAGCGAGCCGCGAGGCGCTGGCCTCCGCGCGCGAGCGTCTCGACGCGCTGACGGACAACACGTCCGTCGACGCGGCGAAGCTCGCCGGTGAGCTGGCCGCTGTCACCGCGCTGCTCGACCGTGAGGTCTCGCTGCGTCGGGTCATCACGGACCCGGCGCAGTCCGGCGAGGCCAAGGCCGAGCTGGTTGCCCGGCTGCTCGGAGGTCAGGTCGGCGGGGAGACCCTCGACCTGGTGTCCGGCATGGCCCGGTCCCGCTGGTCGCAGTCCCGCGACCTGGTGGACGCGCTGGAGGAGCTGGCGGCCACCGCCGACCTCACGGCCGCCCAGCAGGGTGGCGCACTCGACAACGTCGAGGACGAGGTCTTCCGCTTCGGCCGGATCGTGTCCTCGAACACCGAGCTGCGTGCCGCGCTGACCGACCGCGCGGCGACCGCCTCCGCCAAGAGCCAGCTGCTGCGCAGCCTGCTCGGCGGCAAGGTGAACGCCGTCACCGAGCGCCTGGTGATCCGTCTTGTCACGCACCCGCGTGGACGTAGCCTGGAAGCGGGACTCGAGTCCCTTTCCACGCTCGCCGCCGAGCGCCGCAACCGCATGGTCGCCACCGTGACCAGCGCGGTTCCGCTCAGCGACGTGCAGAAGCAGCGTCTCGGCGCGGTGCTGGCCAAGCTGTACGGCCGGCAGATGCACCTGAACCTCGACGTGGACCCCGAGGTCCTCGGCGGGATCTCGGTGCGTGTCGGCGACGAGGTCATCGACGGCACCATCGCGGACCGCCTCGACGAGGCGTCGCGCCGCATGGCCGGCTGACCGGCCACCAAAAGAACAGAAGCATTCCTAGCGGCCCGGTTGGGCCGTGCAGAACTTGCAGAAGATTCCTGGGGGTCACCCCCAGACCCCTAAGAAGCTTCAGGCCCAACAAGGAGAGCAGGGAACCCAGATGGCGGAGCTCACGATCCGGCCGGAGGAGATCCGGGACGCACTGGAGAACTTTGTCCAGTCGTACCAGCCGGACGCGGCCTCGCGCGAGGAGGTCGGAACGGTCAGCGTTGCCGGCGACGGCATCGCGAAGGTGGAGGGCCTGCCCTCCGCCATGGCGAACGAGCTGCTGAAGTTCGAGGACGGCACCCTCGGTCTCGCCCTCAACCTCGAGGAGCGCGAGATCGGTGCGGTCGTCCTCGGCGAGTTCAGCGGTATCGAGGAGGGCCAGCCGGTGCAGCGCACCGGTGAGGTGCTCTCGGTCGGCGTCGGCGAGGGCTACCTCGGCCGCGTCGTCGACCCGCTCGGCAACCCGATCGACGGTCTCGGCGAGATCGCGACCGAAGGCCGTCGCGCCCTGGAGCTCCAGGCTCCCGGCGTCATGGTCCGTAAGTCCGTCCACGAGCCGATGCAGACCGGCTACAAGGCCATCGACGCCATGGTGCCGGTCGGCCGCGGTCAGCGTCAGCTGATCATCGGTGACCGCCAGACGGGTAAGACCGCCCTGGCCGTCGACACGATCATCAACCAGCGCGACAACTGGCGCTCTGGCGACGTGAACAAGCAGGTTCGCTGCATCTACGTCGCCATCGGCCAGAAGGGCTCGACCATCGCGTCCGTTCGCGGCGCCCTGGAAGACGCCGGCGCGCTCGAGTACACGACGATCGTCGCCGCCCCGGCGTCCGACCCGGCCGGCTTCAAGTACCTGGCGCCGTACACCGGTTCCGCCATCGGCCAGCACTGGATGTACGCCGGCAAGCACGTCCTGATCATCTTCGACGACCTGTCGAAGCAGGCCGACGCCTACCGCGCCGTGTCGCTGCTGCTGCGCCGCCCGCCGGGCCGTGAGGCCTACCCGGGTGACGTCTTCTACCTGCACTCCCGTCTGCTGGAGCGCTGCGCGAAGCTGTCCGACGACATGGGTGCCGGTTCGATGACCGGTCTGCCGATCGTCGAGACCAAGGCGAACGACGTGTCGGCGTTCATCCCGACCAACGTCATCTCCATCACCGACGGCCAGTGCTTCCTGGAGTCCGACCTGTTCAACGCGGGCCAGCGCCCGGCGCTGAACGTCGGTATCTCGGTCTCCCGCGTCGGTGGCTCCGCCCAGCACAAGGCCATGAAGCAGGTTTCCGGCCGTCTGCGCCTGGACCTGGCCCAGTACCGCGAGCTGGAGGCGTTCGCCGCCTTCGGTTCCGACCTGGACGCCGCGTCGAAGGCTTCGCTGGAGCGCGGCAAGCGTCTGGTCGAGCTGCTGAAGCAGGGCCAGTACCAGCCGATGCCCGTCGAGGAGCAGGTCATCTCCGTCTGGGCCGGCACCACCGGCAAGATGGACGACGTCCCGGTCAACGACATCCGTCGCTTCGAGTCGGAGCTGCTGGAGCACCTGCGCCGCGAGCGCAAGGACCTCCTCACCTCCATCGCCGACGGCGGCAAGATGTCGGACGACACCCTGGGCTCGATCGCTGACGCCATTGCGGCCTTCAAGCGCCAGTTCGAGACCTCGGACGGCAAGCTCCTGGGCGAGGACGCACCGGCCGTCAACGTCTCCAAGTGACGACGGAAGGGACCTGACTCATGGGAGCGCAGCTCCGGGTCTACAAGCGTCGCATCCGTGCCATCACGGCGACCAAGAAGATCACCAAGGCGATGGAGATGATCGCCGCCTCGCGCATCGTCAAGGCGCAGCGCAAGGTGGCGGCGTCGATGCCGTACGCGACCGAGCTCACCCGTGCGGTGACCGCGGTGGCGACCGGTTCGAACACCAAGCACGCCCTGACCACCGAGGTCGAGACGCCGACCCGTGCCGCGATCCTGCTCATCACGAGCGACCGCGGTCTGGCCGGCGGCTACTCCTCGAACGCCATCAAGCAGGCGGAGCGGCTCACCGAGCGGCTGCGTGCTGAGGGCAAGGACGTCGACACCTACATCGTCGGCCGCAAGGGCCTGGCCTACTACGGCTTCCGCGAGCGCAAGGTCGCGGATTCGTGGACCGGCTTCACCGACAGCCCGGCCTACGCCGACGCCAAGCGCGTCGCCGGGCCGCTGATCGAAGCCATCCAGACCGAGACGGCCGAGGGTGGCGTCGACGAGCTGCACATCGTCTACACGGAATTCGTGTCGATGATGACGCAGAACCCGGTCGACGGCCGGATGCTGCCGCTCAGCCTTGACCAGGCTCAGGAGGAGACCGGCGCGAAGGGCGAGATCCTTCCGCTGTTCGACTTCGAGCCGTCGGCGGAGGACGTCCTCGACGCCCTTCTGCCGCGCTACGTCGAAAGCCGCATCTACAACGCACTGCTGCAGTCGGCCGCTTCCGAGCACGCCGCCCGCCGCCGCGCGATGAAGGCGGCGACCGACAACGCCGGAGACCTCATCAAGAGCCTCTCCCGGCTTGCCAACGCGGCCCGCCAGGCCGAAATCACCCAGGAAATCAGCGAGATCGTCGGTGGCGCGAGCGCCATGGCTGACGCGACCGCGGGGAGTGACAAGTAATGACGACCTCTGTTGAGACGGCCGCCGCCACGGGCCGCGTCGCCCGGGTCATCGGCCCGGTCGTCGACGTGGAGTTCCCCGTCGACGCCATGCCCGACATCTACAACGCGCTGAAGGTCCAGGTCACCGACCCGGCCGAGGACGGCGCGCTGAAGACCCTGACCCTTGAGGTCGCGCAGCACCTGGGTGACGGCCTCGTCCGTACCATCTCGATGCAGCCGACCGACGGTCTGGTCCGCCAGGCCCCGGTGACCGACACGGGCGAGGGCATCACCGTCCCCGTCGGCGACTTCACCAAGGGCAAGGTCTTCAACACCCTGGGTGAGGTGCTGAACTACCCGGAGGAGAACGCCAACGTCACCGAGCGCTGGCCGATCCACCGCAAGGCGCCCCGCTTCGACGAGCTCGAGTCGAAGACCGAGATGTTCGAGACCGGCGTCAAGGTCATCGACCTTCTCACCCCGTACGTCAAGGGTGGAAAGATCGGTCTGTTCGGTGGTGCCGGTGTCGGCAAGACCGTTCTGATCCAGGAAATGATCTACCGCGTCGCCAACAACCACGACGGTGTGTCGGTCTTCGCGGGCGTCGGTGAGCGTACCCGTGAGGGCAACGACCTCATCGAGGAGATGGCCGACTCCGGCGTCATCGACAAGACGGCGCTCGTCTTCGGCCAGATGGACGAGCCCCCGGGCACCCGTCTGCGCGTCGCCCTGGCCGGTCTGACCATGGCGGAGTACTTCCGCGATGTGCAGAAGCAGGACGTGCTCTTCTTCATCGACAACATCTTCCGGTACACCCAGGCGGGTTCCGAGGTGTCGACCCTGCTCGGCCGTATGCCCTCCGCGGTGGGTTACCAGCCGAACCTGGCTGACGAGATGGGTCTCCTCCAGGAGCGCATCACCTCGACCCGTGGTCACTCGATCACCTCGATGCAGGCGATCTACGTCCCCGCGGACGACCTGACCGACCCGGCGCCGGCGACCACCTTCGCCCACCTCGACGCGACGACGGTTCTCTCCCGTCCGATCTCCGAGAAGGGCATCTACCCGGCCGTGGACCCGCTGGACTCCACGTCCCGCATCCTCGACCCGCGGTACATCGCGGCGGACCACTACGCCACGGCGATGCGCGTCAAGGGGATCCTGCAGAAGTACAAGGACCTCCAGGACATCATCGCGATCCTCGGTATCGACGAGCTGGGCGAGGAGGACAAGCTCGTTGTCCACCGTGCCCGTCGTGTCGAGCGCTTCCTGTCGCAGAACACCCACGTGGCGAAGCAGTTCACCGGTGTGGACGGTTCGGACGTTCCGCTCGACGAGTCGATCACCGCGTTCAACGCGATCTGCGACGGTGACTACGACCACTTCCCCGAGCAGGCGTTCTTCCTGTGCGGTGGCATCGAGGACCTGAAGGCCAACGCCAAGGAGCTGGGCGTCTCCTGATCCGGCGCGCTCCGCGAGGAGCGCATTCGGTTCGCAGGTTTCGCAGGAGAGGGGCGGGTGTGTCCCGTCCCTCTCCCCACGCCCATTAGAATTTGACCCAACACCCGGCCGACCCGCCGGGTGGTGACCCGAGGAGCCACCTTGGCTGCTGAGCTGCACGTCGAGCTGGTCGCGGCGGACCGCAATGTCTGGTCCGGCGAGGCCACCCTTGTTGTCGCCCGCACCACGTCCGGCGACATCGGCGTCATGCCCGGTCACCAGCCGCTTCTCGGTGTGCTGGAATCGGGCCCGGTGACCATCCGCACCAGCGAGGGCAACACTGTCATCGCCGCGGTGCACGGCGGATTCATCTCGTTCGCGGACAACAAGCTGTCCCTGCTGGCCGAGATCGCCGAGCTCGCGGACGAGATCGATGTCCAGCGTGCGGAGCGGGCACTGGAGCGCGCGAAGTCGGAGGCCGACGCGGCCGCCGAGCGTCGCGCGGATGTCCGGCTGCGCGCCGTAACGGGCTGACCGCCCGTCGGAGTTTCACCCGCCGGGTCCCGTGGGGAGACCTTCGGGACTCGGCAGACCTCAGCCGCGGTCCGTTCTGGAATTTTCCAGACCGGGTCGCGGCTGAGGCGATGCAGGTCCTCCCCCGGACTCCGTCTGGGAGGGGCCCCCGTTTCTCATGCGTATTCGATGAGCGAGGAGGTCGGTGAAGATGCTCCTCGCTCTGCTTGTGAGCGGCCTGGTCGTAGCCCTGGTGGTGATCGGGCTGTTCGTCTTCGGACTGCGCCGCAGACTGATCCAGCGGTCCGGCGGCACCTTCGACTGCAGCATGCGCTGGGGCGTGTCCGAAGAACCCGACATCTCCGGCAAGGGCTGGGTCTACGGGGTCGCCCGCTACAGCGGTGACCGGATCGAGTGGTTCCGGGTGTTCTCGTACTCCCCGCGCCCGCGCCGGCTGCTGGAGCGGTCCTCCATCGAGGTCCTGGCCCGCCGCGCCCCGGAGGGCGAGGAGGAGCTGGCCCTGCTGTCCGACGCCGTCGTGCTCGGCTGTCTCCACCGGGGGACCCGCCTGGAGCTGGCGATGAGCGAGGACGCACTGACGGGCTTCCTGGCGTGGCTGGAGGCGGCTCCGCCCGGCCAGCGGGTCAACGTCGCCTAGAACGGGCGCCACCCCGGCGGGGTAGGGCCTGAAGACGGCGGGACGGCATGGAGAAGCCGGGGAGACGGGGGCGGACCCGTCTCCCCGGCTTCCGTCTTCCTACTGGAGCCCGGTGTGGACCGCGTTCGCTAGCTCACCGCCCGCGGTGTCGCCGCTGAACTCCCAGTAGAAGGCTCCTCTGAGGCCCTGCTGCTTGGCCCAGGTCATCTTGCCGGCGATGGTGGCGGGGGTGTCGTAGCTCCACCAGTTGCTGCCGCACTTGGCGTAGGCCGTGCCGGCGACGGTGCCGGTGGCCGGGCAGCTGTTCTTGAGCACCTTGTAGTCCTCGATGCCCTGCTCGTACGTGCCCGGGGCCGGTCCGGTGGCGGTGCCGCCGGGTGCGGCCTGGGTGACGCCGGTCCAGCCGCGGCCGTAGAAGCCGATGCCGAGGTTGAGCTTGGAGCCGGGCACGCCCTTGGCCTTGAGCTTGGCGATGGCGTCGGCCGAGTTGAACCCGGCCTGCGGGATGCCCGCGTACGAGGTCAGCGGGGAGTGCGGGGCGGTCGGGCCCTGGGCCGCCCAGGCGCCGAAGAAGTCGTACGTCATGACGTTGTAGAAGTCGGTGTACTGCGCGGCGCCCGCGTAGTCGGCCTTGTCGATCTTGCCGCCGTCCGAGGCGTCGGCCGTGATGGCCGCGGTGACCAGGTTGTTCGCGCCGAACCGGGCCTTCACGGCCTGCATCAGGTTCTTGAAGGCGGCCGGGCCGCTGGTGTCGCAGGACAGGCCGCAGGCGTTCGGGTACTCCCAGTCCAGGTCGATGCCGTCGAAGACGTCGGCCCAGCGCGGGTCCTCGACCAGGTTGTAGCAGGACTGGGCGAAGGCGGTCGGGTTGGCGGCGGCCTGCGGGAAGCCGCCGGACCAGGTCCAGCCGCCGAAGGACCACAGCACCTTGATGTTCGGGTACTGCTTCTTCAGCTTGCGCAGCTGGTTGAAGTTGCCGCGCAGCGGCTGGTCCCAGGTGTCGGCGACGCCGTCGACGCTCTGGTCGGCGGTGTAGGCCTTGTCGTAGTCGGCGTAGGCGTCACCGATCGTGCACTGGCCGTTCTGGACGTTGCCGAAGGCGTAGTTGATGTGCGTGATCTTGCCCGCCGTGCCCGAGCTGACCAGGTTCTTCACGTGGTAGTTGCGTCCGTAGACGCCCCAGTTGGTGAAGTAGCCGAGCTTGACCTTGTCGCCCGGGTCCGGGGGAATGACCCCGCCGGTCGTGGTGACCGTGGTGGAGCCGGAGGAGGGGCCGGTCTGGTCGATGGTGTCGCGGGCGGTGACGCTGTAGGTGTACGTCGTGCCCTTGGTCAGGCCGGAGTCCGCGTAGCTGGTCCCGGTGACGGTGGCGATCTTGGCGGAGCCCCGGTAGACGTCGTAGTTCTTGACGCCCTTGTCGTCGGTGGCCGGGGTCCAGGTCAGGCTCAGCGAGGTGTCGGCGACGTTGCTCGCGGCGGGGGCGCCGGGAGCGGTGGGGGGACTGTCGCCGGGCTGGGTGCCGCCGTCGCAGGAGGCTCCGTTGATCTTGCAGCCGCTGGGCGCGCCCGAGCCGGCGCCGTTGAAGCCGAAGCTGGCGGTCGCCCCGGGGGCGAGGGTGCCGTTCCAGCCGACGTTCTTGGCCGTCCAGTGGGTACCCGAGCCCGTCACGGTGGCGTCCCAGGCCGAGGTGACCGAGGTGCCCGCCGGGTAGTCCCACTCCACGGTCCAGCTGCTGAGCGTGGTGGTGCCGGTGTTCTTCACCACCCACTTGCCCTCGAAGCCGGAACCCCAGTCGGAGGCCTTGGTGTACGTCGCGGTCGCGGACGCGGCGGCCTGGGCCGGTCCGGCCAGGGCCACGAGCCCGGTGACGGGCAGGGCGAGCACGGCGACGACCGCCGCGACTCTGGTGAAGAACCGGGTGCGCCTGGTGGGGGGTGGGGATGCTGTGCTCAAGGGTGATCCTCCGTAGGTCCGTCGCGGTCGTGGGGCCGACTTCGACATGGGGGTGGGACCTGCGCCGCCCGTGAGCACGCTTTGTCATGGCACGCTCACCACAGTGTTGCCGTGAGAGTAGAAAGGTCTGGACCAACCGTCAAGAGGTCCAGACCGGTGCCGACCGCCGTCCGCTAGATGCCCAACTCCTGTGCCAGGACCGCCGCTTGGAGTCGGCTGCGCAGCTCCAGCTTGCCGAGCAGGCGGCTGACGTGCGTCTTCGCCGTCGCCTCCGCCATGCCCAGGCGTTCGGCGATCTCGGCGTTCGACAGTCCCTCGCCCAGCGCTGCCAGCACCTCCCGCTCGCGCGGAGTGAGGGAGGCGACCGCCGCCGCCCGCTCCGGTGACGGACCGCTGCGCGCCGGACGCGGCGCCGCGAACTCGGCGATCAGCCGCCTGGTGACCGCCGGGGCGATCAGCCCCTCCCCGCGCGCGACGGTCCGTACGGCCGCCATCAGCTCCGCCGCGTCCGCGTTCTTCAGCAGGAAGCCGGAGGCGCCCGCCCGCAGCGCCCCGAAGACGTACTCGTCGAGGTCGAAGGTGGTCAGCACCAGCACGTCCGCCAGCCCCTCCTCGACCACCTGGCGGGTCGCCGACACCCCGTCCAGCCGGGGCATCTGCACGTCCATGAGGACGAGATCCGGCCGCAGCTCCCGGGCCAGGCGCACCGCCTCCTCCCCGTCGGCCGCCTCGCCCGCCACCTCGATGTCGCCCGCGCTGCGCAGGATGAGCACCAGCCCGGCCCGCACCGCGGCCTGGTCCTCGGCCACCACCACCCGGATGGTCACATCTCCACCGCCTTCTCCTCGGCGGGCAGGATCGCCCGCACGTGCCACACGCTGCCGGCCCGGCCCGCAGTGAACTTCCCACCCAGCAGTTCCGTCCGCTCCCTCATGCCGATCAGCCCCGCGCCGGAACCCGGCGCGCGGGGTCCGGGGCGGTCCCCGTAGGGCGAATCCACCACCACGCTCAACAGCCCGTCCTCGTGCGCCACGCGGACCGTCACCCTGCCGGGGGCCGCGTGCTTGAGGGCGTTGGTCAGGGACTCCTGGACGATCCGGTACGCGGCCAGCTCCACGGGGGCCGCCGCGGGCTCCCCGGACGGCCGGTCGTCGTGCAGGACGAAGGTGAGCCCGCTCGCCGCGCCGTTCGTCCCGGCCTGCCCGATCAGCGCGTCGAGGCCGTCCAGCGTGGGCACCGCGACCGCCTCCTGCTCGCCCCCGGCGTCCCGCAGCAGCCCGATCAGACGGCGCATCTCGGCCAGCCCCTGCACGCTGTTCTCGCGGATCACGCCGAGCGCGTCCCGGCTGGTCGCCGCCGTGTCGATGGAGAGCGCGGCGGTGGAGTGGATGGCGATCGCCGAGAGGTGGTTGGCCACCATGTCGTGCAGCTCCCGGGCCATCCGGGCGCGCTCGGCGGCCACGGCCTGACTGCGGTCCATTTCGGCCAGCAGCGCCGTCTGCTCGGCGCGCAGCCGGGCGGCCTCGGCGGCCTCGCGGTGGTTGCGCAGGGTGGCTCCGGTCAGCGCCGGGGCGAAGCTCACGATGCCGGTGACCGCACCGATCAGCAGGGCCTGCGGGGTGCGCAGCCAGGCCAGCGAGGCGATGGTGATGACGACGGTGATCAGGCCGGTCGTCACCGGGAGCCGGCGGGCCATGGCCGGTTTTCCGTACACGACGGCGGCGTACATCAGGTCGGTGAAGATCACGACGGTGGCGAGGCTGCCGACGGTGAACTGGTCGGCGATCACCCCCACGGTGCCGACGGTCAGGGTCACCTGCGGTGCGGTGCGGCGCAGCAGCTCCATCGCGCCGAGCACCACGAGGGGCACCAGGGCGGCCCAGGCCGGCAGGGAGCCGCGCCCGGGGCTGCTGTAGACACCGAGCGACCAGAACACGAGGCCCGCGGCGACGCTGACCACCGCGAGGAGGACGTCGTCACGGTGGGGGCGCAGGCTCTTCTCGGTCACGGTTCCATCCAACAGGGTGTACGTGCCCCGCACCTCGGCGGAGCGGGCGAGGTGCGGGTACATCGAAGGGTGCAGGCGCACATGGTCATTCGCGACGACGAATCGGGCGGTGGCGGACGGGAGGCTTGAGGGGAACGACCAACCCGAGGGACGGAGAGCCCCGTGATCGTCGCGCTGATCATCGCCTGTGAGATCGGCTTCTGGGTCCTGCTGGCGGCAGGGCTCGCCCTGCGGTACCTCGCGAAGATGCCGCGGCTGGGGGCCGCGGTCCTGCTGTGTGAGCCCCTGATGGAGCTGGTGCTGCTCGTCGTCACCACGATCGACCTGAAGAACGGCGCCGAGCCGGACTGGAAGCACGGCGTGGCCGCCCTCTACATCGGCTACACCGTCGCCTACGGCCACTACACGATCAAGTGGCTCGACGGGCACGCCGCCCACCGGCTGGCCGGAGGGCCCAAGCCGGCCGGTGCCGGCTACGGGAAGGCCCGGGCCGTGCACGAGTGGAAGCTGTGGACCCGGACCGTCCTCGCCGCCGCCGTCGGTGTCGGCCTGCTCCAGGCGGCGATCTGGTACGTGGGCGACGCGGGCGACATCAGCTCGCTGCGGGCGTGGCAGTCCGGCGCCCTGCGGGCGGTCGCCATCCACGCGCTCGTCGCGGTCGGCTACACGGTGTGGCCGCCGAAGGCGCCCGCGGGCGCCGACGCGGAGGACCGGCCCCCGCTCGCGAAGACCCGGTAGGGCGCCCCGCGGACTACCGCTCGCCGCCCGGCACCCACAGCACGTCCCCGACCTCCTTGTTGGCCACCCGAGCCAGGATGAACAGGAGGTCGGAGAGGCGGTTGAGGTAGGTGGCGGTGAGCGGGTTCATCGACTCCCCGTGCACCTCCAGCGCCGACCACGTCGACCGCTCGGCGCGCCGGACCACCGTGCAGGCCTGGTGCAGCAGGGCCGCGCCGGGGGTGCCGCCGGGCAGGATGAAGCTGCGCAGCTTCTCCACCTGCTCCAGGAAGAGGTCGCAGTCGGCCTCCAGCTTGTCGACGTAGAACTGCTCCACGCGCAGCGGCGGGTACTCCGGGTTCTCGACGACCGGGGTGCACAGGTCCGCGCCCACGTCGAACAGGTCGTTCTGCACCCGCACCAGGACCTTCACGACCTCGGCGGGCAGGGCGCCCAGCGCGATGGCCGTCCCGATGGCCGCGTTGGCCTCGTTGGCGTCGGCGTACGCGGAGATCCGCAGGTCGGTCTTGGCCGTGCGGCTCATGTCGCCCAGGGCGGTCGTGCCCTTGTCGCCGGTACGGGTGTAGATGCGCGTGAGGTTCACCATGCGGCCAGGGTAGACGGGCCTGCCGGGGAAATTCCGGGCGCGGTCGCCGCCGCTCCCGTACGGTCCGGTGGGGCCGCCGGAGTCCCGGGAGCCGGGGGAGGAGCCGCGTGACCGAGACGTACTACCTGTGGCGGCTGGCCGAGGCCGCCCAGCAGATCGACCTCCTGGCGGGCTTCCTCGGCACCCGCCACGCGCCGGGTCCGGACCACCTCGCCGAACCGGCCGAGTGCGCCGCGGCCGGTCGGGCCGCCGTGGCCGCCGGGCGACTGGGGGAGGCCCTCCGGCATGTCGACGACCTGCGCGAGCACGCCGCCCGGTGGGCCGGGCACCCGCACCACCCGGGCGAGCCGGGTGCCGCCGAGCACGACGCGCGGGTCTGGGACTACGCGAAGGACGCACTGCGGGCGGAGTACGGGCCCACGGCGGCGCACATGCCCACGGCCCGCGACCTCCTCCAGCAGCTCCGCTTCCTGCAACGGGAGATCTGTGCGCTGCCGGAGGCGGACGCGCAGGCCAGGGCGGACGCGCACTACCTCGCGGGCCGCGGCGCGGCCGTCGAACTCGGCCGCCCGGGCGTCGCGCGCAGGGAGCTGCGACGGCTGCGCGTACTGGCCGAGCGGTGCGCCGGGACCCACGTCACATGAACTGGACGACGGAGCACGGCTGCTGGGCTGTACCGGTGTGATGTCCGTCATCTGAGACGTGACGCGTGTTACTTCGCGGTCACACCGCACCCCCCGGGCGCTAGTCTCCGCCGGAGTGGCTGTGAAGCCGTGCCGTATTTGAGAACAACGAGGGGTGTGCAGTGGCTGGGAAGCTCGCCGTCATCGGTGCGGGACTCATGGGTTCCGGGATCGCTCAGGTCTCCGCTCAGGCGGGATGGGACGTCGTGCTGCGCGATGTCACCGACGCCGCGCTGACCCGGGGCACGGACGGGATCAAGGCCTCGTACGACAAGTTCGTCTCCAAGGGCAAGCTGACCGCCGAGGACGCCGAGGCTGCGCTCGCCCGCATCACGACGACCACCGACCTGGACGCGGTCGCCGACGTCGACATCGTGGTGGAAGCGGCCTTCGAGAAGATCGAGATCAAGCACGAGATCTTCCGCGCCCTCGACAAGATCGTGCGCGAGGACGCCATCCTCGCCTCCAACACCTCCGCCATCCCGATCACCAAGATCGCGGCCGTGACGGAGCGTCCGGAGCGGGTCGTCGGCGCGCACTTCTTCTCGCCCGTCCCGATGATGCAGCTGTGCGAGCTGGTCCGCGGCTACAAGACGAGCGACGAAACCCTCGCCACCACCAGGGCGTTCGCCGAGTCCGTCGGCAAGACCTGCAT
Source organism: Streptomyces sp. A0592 (assembly GCF_004795115.1). Lineage (NCBI taxonomy): Bacteria > Bacillati > Actinomycetota > Actinomycetes > Kitasatosporales > Streptomycetaceae > Streptomyces > Streptomyces sp. A0592. Next base: position 28,343 of record NZ_SSBM01000021.1, on the reverse strand, counting down.
CGTCGTCAACCGCGACGTCGCCGGCTTCGTGACGACCCGTCTGATCTCCGCGCTGGTCGTCGAGGCCGCCAAGCTGTACGAATCGGGCGTCGCCTCCGCCGAGGACATCGACATCGCCTGCAAGCTGGGCTTCGGCCACGCGATGGGCCCGCTGGCCACCGCCGACCTCACGGGCGTCGACATCCTGCTGCACGCCACCAGCAACATCTACACCGAGTCCCAGGACGAGAAGTTCGCGCCGCCGGAGCTCATGCGCCGCATGGTGGACGCCGGGGACATCGGCCGCAAGAGCGGCCAGGGTTTCTACAAGCACTGAGAACGGTCCAGCCACTGAGCGCCATCGTTCGAATGCCTTCACCCGTCAGGGTGAATTAGGTATCGGTTCGCTCACGGTCGGCAACTTCCCTGCCCGCGCGGCAGTCAGTTGCAGTGAGAGTTGCCGACCACGGACCAGTTGCCATACGTACGCAGTACTGCCGGGAGTACACATGCACATCAGGGGCGACCACGCCGAACTCGCTGTCGGGGGCCGCCTCGACGTGCGCAGCGCGGCGGACGCCCGTACGGCCCTCCACACCGCCCTCGACGACGGCCAGGGCGACCTCGTGCTCGACCTCACCGGGCTCGACTCCTGGGACGCCACCGGCCTCGGCGTGATCATGGGCGCGCACCGCAGGGCCGGCCGGACCGGACGCCGGCTCGTCCTGCGCGGGGTGCCGCCGCAGATGCAGCGGCTGCTCGTGGCGACCCGGCTGCACCGGATCCTCGCGATCGAGGGCGGCCTGGAAGCCGAGTCCCTGCCCAGGGTCTGAACCGCAAGCCGCTGACCTTTGCATTTCCTGCGGAAAGTAACGGTCCGGTGGTGATCGAGCCCCTGCGGTTTCCCGCACACCCGGCCACGGTCTAGGGTTCGGGCGGAAACCGGACCAAGTGGCGACAGCGGGTGCGCGACGGCCGGGCGGTACGACGGCGAGGCGCGCGGCCCGCGATCGGGGGACTGGGTCATGGACCGTACACAAGGGCAGAGCGAGCGGGACGAACAGGCCGCAGGCGGCACCGCGCCCCCCGCCTCCGCGCCCGCGTCCCCCGGGCCGGCGTCTCCCGGGGCCGCCGGGCCCGGGCGGGTCGTCACCCTGACCGCCGGCGACTTCACCCTCACCGTCAACCCCGTGGACGGCAGCGAGATCGAACCGCTGCGACCGGGTACCGAGCGCGCCCGCCCCGCCAAGCGCGACGCCGCCGCCCGTGCGGCCCGGGACGCCGCCGCCAGACCGCCCGTACTCCCGGGACCCCCGATATCCGCCCGGCCCCTGCTCGCCCGGGGCGAGGAGCTGGAACGGCTCGTCCGGCTGCTGGGCCGCGGCCGCTCCGTCCGCCTGACCGGGCCGTCCGGGTCCGGCCGCAGCGCGCTGCTCGACGCGGTCGCCGCCCAGTGCGCGGGCGTCGCCCCCGACGGTGTCGTACGGCTCAGCGGCCACGGGCACCAGCAGCCCGGGGAACTGCTCCACGCGCTCTACGCGACCGTGTACGACGCCCCGCGGGACCGCCCCGAACGCGACGAGCTCCTGGCCCGCGTGCGCGACATCGGGGCCGTCGTCCTCCTCGACGACCTGGAGATGGGCGGGAGCGCTCTCGACGAGCTGCTGCGCGCCACCCCCGAATGCGCCTACCTGCTGGCGGCCACCCCCGACACCAAGGCCCCCTCCGACGACTCCCACATCGAAGAGGTCTTCCTCACCGGCCTCGCCAAGGCCGACTGCGCGGCCCTGCTGGAGGCGGGCCTGGGACGCCCGCTGACGGACGAGGAGGCCGCCTGGGCGGGCGACCTCGGGTTCGCCTCCGAGGGGCTGCCGCTGCGCTTCGTGCAGGCCGCCGCGATGCTGCGCCAGCGCGACGAGCTCAACCACAGCGATGAGGACGACGACGAGGAGGAGCCGGGCGTCTTCGAGGAGCGCCCGCGCGACAGCGGACTGGTCCCGCTGCCGACGCTCGCCGAGGGCGCGGCCCCGGCGGAGCTGCTGGCGTCGCGCGTCAGCGAGTCCGCTCGGGCGGCCCTGCGGATCGCCTGCGCGCTGGGCGGCGAACTGCCGCACCACGCCCACCTGCCGGCGCTCGTGGGGGACACCCACGCCGACACCGCGGTGGCCGAGCTGCTGGCCTGCGGGCTGCTGACGCCCGTCGGGACGCGCTACCGGCTGGCCGCCGGCGTCGCCCGCCAGCTGGAGGACGTCGGCTACGGGGACACCGCGTCGGAGGAGGCCCGTACGGCCGCCCGGCACTACGCCTGGTGGACCGGCCACGCCTCGGTGGTCCCGGAGCGGGTGGCGGCGGAGGCGGACGCGGTGCTCGCGGCGCTGGCCGGCGCGGACGTGGTGGCAGCGGCGGTGCTGGCGCGCACGGCCGCCCCCGCCTTCGCGGCCTCGCTGCACTGGGAGGCCTGGGAGCGGGTGCTGCGCTCGGGGGCCGAGGCCGCGCGCAAGGCGGGAGAGGTCGCCGAGCAGGCGTACTTCCACCACGAGCTCGGGGTGCTCGCGCTGTGCGAGGGGCGGCTCGACCGGGCCCGCGCCGAGCTGGAGACCTCGATCGGGCTGCGGGGCGCGCTCGCCGACAAGCGGGGCACCGTCGCGGGCCGGCGGGCGCTGGCGCTGGTCGTGGACCGTGAGACCGCGGGGGCGGCGGCATCGCCGCCGCTGCGCCTGGAAGCGCCCGCGGCGGCCTCGGCGGCCTCGGCGGCCTCGGCGGCCTCGGAGGCCTCGGAGGCCGTGACGGTGGCGACCCCGGCCACCGAGGCGGCGACCCCCGCCGCCGCCAAGATCCCCGACACCCGGAGGACCCCGGCCGTCCGGCCCGCTGCGGCCGCCCGCCCGGCAGCGGCCCCCCGGAACTCGCCGGCCGCCCGCCCGGCACCGGCCGCCCGCCCGGCACCGGCCCTCCCCGCCTCGCCGCTGACCGCCGGGGCCCCCGCGGCCCCGGCCGTTGCTCCGGTCCCGGTCTCCTCCGAGGCCGTCACGCGGATGACCCCGGTGGTGCCCGTGAGCCGGAGCTCCGAGCCGCCCACGACGCTGTCGGCGGTGTTCGAGGACGCCTTCCCGCTGTCGCCGAAGCAGGACTCGCCCGCCCCCGCGGCACCGGTTCCGGCCGCGCCGGCCGGCCGGGACGCAGGCCGCCGCAAGCTCGTGCTGCTGGCCGCGGCGGGAGCGCTGACGGCGGTCGCGCTGGGAACCGTCGTGAGCTTCGCGATGGGCTCCTCGGACAGCGAGCCGCCCGCGCAGGGGCCCGCCGTCTCCTCGACCCCGGAGGCCTCCAGGACGCCCTCTACGGCCCAGGAGACCGGAGGGAACGTTCCTGCGCCGGAGGCGCCCGCCACGGCCCCCTCGGAGGACGCCACGGTCCCGGCCGCGGGTACGAGCGGCGCCCCGGCCCCCGGCCGCACACCCGGCCGTACCCCGTCCAAGCGCCCGTCCGCGACACCCCGGAACTCCCAGGCGCCAACGTCCACTTCGACCCCGACGACCTCCCAGACGCCGACCCAGGAGCCGACGGAGACCGCCGCGCCGACTCCCACGGAAACCGGCACGGTAACGGGTACGGCCACCGCCACCTCACCGGTCACCACCCCCTGAAACACCGACGGCTCCGTCCGTGAGGACGGAGCCGTTTCGTTTCAACAGGGGTCAGAACAGGCGGAGCTTGTCGTCCTCGATACCGCGCAGGGCGTTGTAGTCCAGGACCACGCAGTCCATCCCGCGGTCCGTCGCCAGCACCTTCGCCTGCGGCTTGATCTCCTGCGCGGCGAAGACGCCGCGGACCGGGGCCAGGTGCGGATCGCGGTTGAGCAGCTCCAGGTAGCGGGTCAGCTGCTCCACGCCGTCGATCTCGCCGCGGCGCTTGATCTCCACGGCCACCGTCGCGCCCGAGGCGTCCCGGCACAGGATGTCGACCGGGCCGATCGCCGTCATGTATTCGCGCCGGATCAGCGTGTACCCCTCGCCGAGGGTCTCGATGCGGTCGGCGAGCAGCTCCTGGAGGTGCGCCTCGACGCCGTCCTTGATGAGCCCGGGGTCGGTGCCGAGCTCGTGGGAGGAGTCGTGGAGGACTTCTTCCATGGTGATGATGAGCTTCTCGCCCGCCTTGTTGACGACCGTCCACACACCGGCGTCGTCCCCGCTCCCCTCTTTGAGGGTGCACGGCGGCGACATCCAGTTGAGCGGTTTGTACGCCCGGTCGTCCGCGTGGATCGAGACACTGCCGTCGGCCTTCACGAGGATCAGACGGGGTGCCGAGGGCAGGTGGGCGGTGAGCCGGCCCGCATAGTCGACGGAGCAGCGGGCAATCACGAGACGCATGGTCGGCAACGCTACTCGACCTACGGCCCTCCACGCGATTCGCCCCTGAAAGCCCCGTTCGCCGATGGCGCGTTGTATGCGCATTCTCCTGGTGCGTCACCCAGTGGGCGCCTACCGTGGTGAGCGGGAGGTTGTCGAGCGTGCACTCTGCGTCGCGATCTCCTTCCCTGCCCGTAAGACTCCGGCAACCAGTCAGCCGGGGTCGCGAGAGGAGAACCCATGTCGCTCGACGTCTCACCGGCCCTACTCGAACAGGCCGAGCGAGGCGAGGTCGATGAAGCCGCTTTCGTCGACTGCGTCCGGACCTCCCTGCCCTATGCATGGGAGATGATCAGCTCGCTGGTGGCCCAGCTGAAGGTGGACGGCGGACAGTTCGCCGACAACCAGACGCCGCCGCCCGACGAGCAGGCGCGTGGGCAGCTGTTGCGCGCACTCGCGAGTGACGCGATACGCGGTGCGCTGCAGCGGCACTTCGGAGTGCGCCTGGCATTCCAGAACTGTCACCGGGTGGCGGTCTTCCCGCTGGATCCCTCGGTGGACGACCGGCTGGCCAAGTTCACTTCGATACGCGGTCAGCTGCTCAACCAGTCGCCGGAAATGCGGGACTGCTGAGCCAGGGCCCGAGCCGGTAGATCTCAGCCGAGACGGGGCAGGACTTCGGCGCCGAGTCGTCGTACGTTCTCCTCCGTCGCGGCGAGATCTCCGGAGCCCTCCGTCAGGAGGGCGAAACGCGTGATGCCCGTGCGCGCGGAGGTGGCCGCCAGACGATCGGCCGCCAGCTCCGGGGTGCCCACCGGGTGCAGGTCGCACAGCAGTTCCGTGTAGGCGACGGGATCCCGCATCGCGCGCACGCGGCCGTCCACGGTCACGTGCGCGTCCAGGCCCAGCCTGAGCCAGCCCGGCATGGACTTCAGCAGGGTCTCGCGCGCGTCGGCGGTGCTGTCCGCGATCTGGCACACCCCGGCGGAGACGTGCCCGGCCCCGGCGACGTGCTCGGGGGAGTGGCCCGCCGCCAGTGCCGTGCTGCGCCACAGGGCGACCATCTCGGCCTTGTTCTCGTCACCGCAGTGCATGCCCAGCAGCATCGGCAGCCCCCGCTGCGCGGCCATCCGCACCGATGACGGCGAGGTGCAGGCCACGATGACCTCAGGGCCCGATCCGTCCCCGTCCAGGGCCTCCGACGTCCGCGGTACGACGGCCACCTCGCGGAAGGCGTACCGCTTCCCGGCGGCGCCCACCCGCGCCCCGGTGAGCCACCGGCGCAGCAGGTCCAGGGACTCCGGGAAGCCGTTCTCGTAGGCGTCCAGGCCGCCTCCGAAGACCTCCAGGTCCACCCACGGCCCGCCGCGCCCCACCCCCAGGGTGAAACGGCCGCCCGACGCCACGTGCAGCAGCGCCGCCTGCTCCCCGAGGGCGACCGGGTGCGTGCTCGGCAGCACGCTGACCGCCGTGCCCACCCGCAGCCGGCGGGTCCGGCCCAGCAGCAGGCCCGCCAGGGTCACCGCCGACGGGCAGACCCCGTACGGGACGAAGTGGTGCTCGGCGAGCCAGACCGAGTCGAGCCCGGCCTCCTCCGCCACCTCCGCGGTGCGCACCGCCCGGTGCAGTGCCTCGCCCTGTCCCTGGCCCGGGAACTGGGCCGCCAGTACAAACGCTCCTACGCGCATCGCCTTTATCCTCCTCGCGGCTGACGCGGCCTCCCCCAGGTGGACCGGTTCTTCCTATGGCAACAACGTCTGACACGTGCCAAAGGCACGGGCTGACAGGAAAGTTATTGGGATTGTCGGGCCAGTACCGGCCATCGGCCCGTCCCCCCGTGGACACCCTGCGGGTACCCGGCCTCGCTGCGCGTAGTCTGGAAGAAAGTCACTGCCGTCGGCTCATCCGTGAGGTATACGTGTCACCGCGCAACAACCGCCCGAGGGGCGGCGAGAACCCGGACGACCGCCCCGGTATCGGCCTGGACCGCTTCGGGCTGGAGCGCACCGAGGAGTACCAGGGCGAGGACTGGAAGGTCAGACACGTCGCGGGCGCGAGCGCGGCGGGCAAGCGCTACCGCTGCCCCGGCTGCGACCAGGAGATCCCCTCCGGCACCCCGCACCTGGTGGCCTGGCCCGAGTACGGCGGCGTGGACGACCGGCGGCACTGGCACAAGGCCTGCTGGAACGCGAAGGACCGCCGCACCACGAAGGTGCAGCGGTCCCGCAACGCGCCGAAGTACTGACCCCGGCCGGAGCTCCGCAAGACACGCCCTAGACGTCCCGGCGGCCGACCATCACGTACGAGGCGGCCACCGTCGCGCCCGTGATCAGCACGATGATCAGCACGTTGGAGAGGTTGCTGGGCGCCACGCCCATGTCGCCGCCCTCCTCCATGCCGAACAGCTGGCTCAGCGCCACCGGCACGTTGCGCTGGAGGATCTCCCGCCCGATGGGGGCCACGGCCTCCCAGACGATGAGCATGGCGCCCAGCACCGGCGGAAGCGTGACCACGCCGAGCATGACGGCGATGGCCCCCGCCGAGTGCCGCACCAGCGCGCCGATCGCGAGGGCGAGCACGCCGAGCAGGGTGACGTAGAGGCAGCCGGCCGCGGCGCCCAGCCACTCGTCGGTCGTGTGCGGGCCGGCGGCGGCCCCGCCGTGGGTGAGCGAGGCGGCGATCCCGACCACGAAGACGGACAGCGTCGTGGCGACGAAGGCCGTGATGCTGAAGACGAGATACTTCGCGGTGAGCACCCGGAAGCGGTCCGGGGCGGCGGTGAACGTCGTGCGCACCAGTCCGGTGGCGTGCTCCGAGGAGATGGTCAGCACGCCGAGGACCATCACAGCGACCTGGCCGACCATCAGGCCGAAGAGGGCGGGCGTGGTGAAGGAGATCGACTCGTAGTCCCGGTCCGAGGTCTGCGCGACGAAGAGCAGCCCGATGCCGACGACGGTCAGCACGAGCGCGCCCAGCGTCCACAGGGTGGAGCGGATCGAGATCAGCTTGGTCCACTCCGAGGCGAGGGCGTGCCCCAGGTGCGGCCGCGGCGAAGGCAGTGGAGAGCTGTAGCTCTGCGGCCGGTCCGGCGTCGTGGTCGTCCGGGTCATCGGGTGTCCTCTGGGGCTTCCTTGGCGGCGCTCGCGAGCTCGCCGGGATTGCTGGGCATCAGGAAGGGCCTCCCGCCCGCGCCGGGGGGCGGCGGGGCGAAGAAGCCCGCCTGCGGGACTTCGGGGGCCGCCTGCTCGTCCTCCCAGGCCGGGAGGGCCAGTGGGTCCTGTTCCCACAGCTCGGCCCGCGGGTCGTCGGTGGAGGTGTACTCGACGGCGGACTGCGTCATCCGCATGTACGCCTCCTCCAGCGAGGCATGGTGCGGGGACAGCTCCCACAGCCGGACGCCGGCCGCGTGCGCGAGGTCGCAGATGCGGGGCAGCTCCAGCCCGGTCACGCGCAGTGCTCCGTCGGGCTCCTGGAGGACCCGGCCGCCCGCTTTCGTGAGGGCCCTACCCAACGCGTCCCGGCCATCGGGATCGGTGTCGGCCGCACGCACCCGAGCGAATCCGGCCGAGTTGTGCGCGATGAACTCCTGCGTGCCCATGTCGGCCAGCAGTCGTCCGCGGCCGATGACGATCAGATGGTCGGCGGTCAGTGCCATCTCGCTCATCAGGTGCGAGGAGACGAAGACGGTGCGGCCCTCGGCGGCCAGCCGGCGCATGAGGTTGCGGACCCAGAGGATGCCCTCGGGGTCGAGCCCGTTGACCGGCTCGTCGAACAGGAGCACCTGCGGGTCGCCGAGCAGCGCCGTGGCGATCCCGAGGCGCTGGCCCATGCCGAGCGAGAAGCCCTTCGTACGCTGCCGGGCGGCGTCCTGGAGCCCGACGACGGCCAGCACCTCGTCCACCCGCTTCTCCGGGATCCCGGAGAGCTGGGCGATGGACAGCAGGTGGGTGCGGGCCCGGCGGCCGCCGTGCACGGCCTTGGCGTCGAGGAGGGCCCCGACGTGCCGCTGGGCGTTCGGCAGCTCCCGGAAGGGGAAGCCGTTGATCGTGACATGACCGGAGGTGGGCCGGTCCAGGCCGAGGATCATGCGCATGGTCGTGGACTTCCCGGAGCCGTTCGGCCCCAGGAAACCCGTCACGTGACCCGGCTTGACCTGGAAGGACAACTGGTCGACGGCGGTCTTGGCGCCATAGCGCTTCGTCAGGCCGACTGCCTCGATCATCTTGCTGCCCCTTACCAGGCCGGGACGACTCTCGCCCGTGTAAGGGTTAAGAGGATAGCGAGGATCCTACGGTTCCGCCCCGGGCCGGATCCCTGACCCGTCCCCGAGGCCGACCCTGGCATCCCCCGTAGTCCTTCCGGAGGGGGCCGGCCGTCAGGCGTCCCTCTTCCTGAGGACGACGTAGCCCCCCAGTACCGCGGCGGCCACCCACAGGAGCATGATCCCGAGCCCGCCCCACGGCCCGTAGGGGGACTCCGCGCTGCCCATGGCGTTCGGCACGACCTGCATGATCTTCGACCCGGCCGCGGTCGGCAGGTACTGGGCGTAGTCACGGGTCGCCTCGAAGGCGTTGAGGAGGTTCGTGACGATCAGGAAGAACGGGATCAGGATGCTGATCGAGGCGACCGAGCTGCGCATCATGGTGGCGACGCCCATGGAGAACAGGGCGAGGAGTGCCATGTACACGCCCGCGCCGACGACCGCGCGCAGGACGTTGTCCCCGTCGAGGCCGGTGCCGTGGTCACCCAGGATCGCCTGGCTGAGGAAGAACGACACGAAGCTGGTCAGCAGCCCGACCAGCAGGGCCAGCACCGTGGCCACGGTGAGCTTGCCGAACAGGAAGCTCCCGCGGGCCGGCACGGCGGCCAGCGAGGTACGGATCATGCCGGTGCTGTATTCGGTGCTGACCACCAGGACGCCGAAGACGATCAGCGCCAGCTGGCCGAACTGCATCCCGGCGAAGCTCACCAGGGTGGGGTCGAAGGTTGCCTGTTCGAGCTGGCTCATGTCGTCGAAGCTCGCCGCGACCGCGGTGGAGATCAGGGCGCCGAAGCCGGCGGTGACGATCAGGGCCAGGGCGAGCGTCCAGCTGGTGGAGGCGACGGTGCGGATCTTGGTCCACTCGGACGTGAGGACGGCGGAGAAGGCCATGGTCACTGACCGCCCTTGCGCGTGGAGTCGGCGGCGCCGAAGCCGGCGCCCCAGGCGGGGACGTCCGCCGGCCGGGCCGGGTTGTCGGTGGCCGCACCGGGCTCGCCCGGTGCGTGGGCGTGGTACTCGACGGAGTCCGCCGTCATGCGCATGAACGCTTCCTCCAGTGAAGCCCGTTGCGGGCTGAGTTCGTGCAGCACGATCTGGTGCCGGGCGGCCAGCTCGCCGAGCTGTTCCGCGCCCACGCCGTCGATCTCCAGCGTGCCGGTGGCGGGGACGCTCACGGCGTCGATCCCGGCCTCGTGCAGGACGTCCTTGAGCCGCTCCTGCTGCGGCGAGCGCATCCGGACGTAACTGCGGGAGTTCTGGTGAATGAAATCAGCCATAGAGGTATCGGCCAGCAGGCGTCCCTGTCCGATGACGATCAAATGGTCTGCGGTGAGGGCCATTTCGCTCATCAGGTGGGAGGACACGAAGATCGTGCGCCCCTCTCCCGCCAGGCCCTTCATCAGATTGCGGATCCAGAGAATTCCTTCGGGATCCAGACCATTGACAGGCTCGTCGAACATGAGGATCTGCGGATCACCGAGCAATGCGGAGGCGATTCCGAGCCGTTGGCCCATGCCCAGCGAAAACCCTTTGGACTTCTTCTTCGCCACAGCCGTCAGCCCGACCAGGTCCAGCACCTCGGAGACCCGGCCCTGCGGGATGCCGTTCGACTGGGCCAGGCAGAGAAGGTTGTTGTACGCGCTGCGGCCACCGTGCATGGCCTTCGCGTCCAGCAGCGCCCCGACGTGCTTCAGCGGTTCCCGGAGCTCCCGATAGCGCTTGCCGTAGATACGGACCGCACCGCTGGTCGGGTTGTCGAGGTCGAGCATCATGCGCATCGTCGTGGACTTGCCGGCCCCGTTGGGGCCGAGGAAGCCGGTCACCACCCCCGGTTTGACCTGGAAGCTGAGGTTGTCGACCGCTGTCTTCGCACCGAATCGTTTTGTGAGGCCATCGAGCTCGATCATGCCGCCACGCTAGAACGCCCGAGGGCCCTACGCCACCTCAAATGGGTGACATAGGGCCCTCGATCAGGCTCAATGGCTACCTGCGGGTCATGTCCCGTGGTCAGCGGCTCTGCTGCGCCGGCACGCCGCGGGTGACCGGCTCGTCGTCCACGATCGGGTTGGCCGCGGCGACGGCCGCGCCCGTGAGCGTCGCCAGCATCTCGCGGACGTTGGTCAGCTGCGCGTTGATCGAGTCGCGACGGTTGGTGAGCGCCGCCAGCTCGCGCTCGGACTCGCTGCGGATCCGGTCGGCCTTGGCGTTCGCGTCGGCCACGATGTCCTCGGCCTGGCGCTGTGCGGTCTCCACGGTCTGGCGGGCGCGGCGCTCGGCGTCCGTACGCAGCTTCTCGGCCTCCAGGCGCAGCTGCTCGGCGCGGTGCTCGATCTCCGCGAGGCGCTTCTCGGCCTTGGCCTGGCGGGAGGCCAGGTCGCGCTCCGACTGCTCGCGGCGCTTGGCCAGGTTGGTCTCGAAGTCCGCGGCGGCCTGGGCGGCCTTGGCGCGGGTCTCCTCGAACAGGGCGTCGGCCTCCTCGCGCTTGGAGGCCGCGTCCTTCTGGGCCTCGGCGCGCAGGGTGGAGGCGTCGCCCTTGGCCTTCTCGACGATGCGGACGCCCTCGTCCTCCGCCTTCGACTTGCGGTCGGCCGCGAACGACTCGGCGTCGTTGCGCACCTGCTGGGCAGCCGACTCGGCGAGCTCGCGGTGCTGCTCGGCCGCGCGACGGGCCTCCTCGCGCAGGTCCTTCGCCTCCTCCTCGGCCAGCCGGAGGATCTTCTCGACCCGGGCGCCGAGACCCGCGTACGACGGCTCGGCGTCGTTCACCTGGGCCTGGGCGTTCTGCGTCTCGAGGTGCAGCTCCTCGATCCGCTTTTCCAGAGAGTTGATACGTCCAAGGGCGCTGTCGCGGTCGGAGACCAGCTTGGTAATGCGGTCGTCCACCTGACCGCGGTCATAACCACGCCGCACGAGCTCGAAGCCGAAGGGGGAGGAAGTGTCGCTCATGGGGTTCCTGTCGAATGAGACCGATGAGGTGCTACGTGAGGTGTTAAGGGGAATCCTAGGCGCCCAGACGGCGTGTCATCGAGTCAATCCGCGTTTGATCTGGACAATGACACCCCTTTTGAGTGGCAAGGCGGCGGAATGCTTGTCACCCGTTCGCCTGAACCTTCATCAGGTGCGCACATCCCGGACCGCTTGGCTACCCCTCCGACGACTTGCCACCCGAACGAGTGGAACCCGCGGACACTCCGGCTTTGGCACCCCCCGAGCCCTGGCCGCCGACCGTGGGCTTCCCGCCACCCGAAGGCGCCTCGAATGATTCCAACGCCTCAAGAACGTCCTGGACACGGGAGATCTCCCCCTGAATGTCCTGCCGCCGACGGACCAGGACCTCCAGCTCACGGCGGCCCTCCTCGACGAGTCGTTCGGCCTCCGCCTTGGCCTCCGCCAGGGCCTTCTCGGCCTCCCGGGCCAGCTCGGCCTTCTTCTGCTCGGCCTCCTTGAGCAGCGCCTCCGCCTTGCGGACCGCCGCGATGCGCACCTTGCTCGCCTCGCTGCTCGCGTCCGACAGCAGCTCCTTGGCCTTCGCCTCGGCCTCGACGCTCTGCTCGGTCGCCGCACGCACCAGCTTGTCCACACGCTCTCCGGCCGACTTCATCTGCTCGGCCGACTCCCGGCGGGCCCGCTCGTGGAGCTCCTCGACCTCGCCCTCGACGCGGCCCCGCAGCTCCTCCGCCCGCTCCCTTATGGCAGCGGCGTCCGTGCGCGCGCCGACCAGCAGCTCGTTCGCGTCCGTACGGGCCTTCTCCACCAGGGAGTTGCCCTCGACGGTCGCCTCCGAGGTGATCCGCGCCGCCTCCTTGCGGGCCGCGTCGACCATGGCGTCGGCCTGCTCCTCGGCCGCCGTCGTGGCGGCCAGGGCCTGCTTCTGCGCGTCGACGGTGAGGTTGTCGGCTTCGGTGGCCGCCTCGGTGATGAGGCGGTCGACCTGCTCCGCGGCCTCGCTGCGGCGCTTGTTCGCCTCCTCGCGGGCCTCGTCCAGCAGCCGCTCGGACTCCGTACGGGCCTCCGCGCGGGTGCGCTCCGCAGCGGCGGCGGCCTCCGCCTTGACCCGCTCGGCCTCCGACCGGGTGCGGGTGGCGTGCTCCTGGGCCGAGGACAGCGCCTCCGACGCGTCGGCGCGCAGCCGCTCCGCCTCGGACGCCGCCTCGCCGACCGTGCGCTCGTTGTCCTTGCGGGTCTGCTCGGTGAGCTTGTCCGCCTCGGACGCCGCCTCGGTGATGAGCCGGTCCGCCTGCTCGGCCGCCTCGCTGCGCAGCCGGTTCGCCTCGGCGCGCGCCTCGTCCAGCGTCTGCTCGGCGTCGCGTTCGGCGCCGGCCAGGGTCTCGTTGGCCGCGACCGTGACGCGGTCCGCCTCCGCGGTGGCCTCGCCGATGATCCGGCCGCCCTCCGCGCGGGCGTCCTCCAGGACCCGGGCCGCGTCGGCACGCAGCCGCTCGGCCTCCGCCGCGGCCTCGCCGACCGTGGCCTCGTTGGCCACCCGGGTCTCGTCGATGAGCCGGTCGCCCTCGGCACGCGAGTCGACCATGATCTTCGCAGCGTCCCGCTCGGCGCTCGCCAGCGTCTCGGCCGCCTGCGACTTCAGCCGTGCCGCCTGGGTGATGAGGCGCTCGGCCTCCTCCGCCGCCTCGCCCACGGTGGCCGCGTTCGCGGTGCGGGTCTCCTCGATGAGGCGGTCCGCCTCCGCCGAGGCCTCGGTGATGAGCCGGTCGACCTGCTCGGCGGCCTCGGTACGCAGCCGGTTGCCCTCGGCCCGGGCCTCGTCCAGCGCCGCCGCGGCCTCGGTGCGGACGGCCTCGGCGGCCTCCGCCGCCTCGGTGGTGACCCGGGCGGCCTCCGCCTCGGCGTCGGCGACCGTGGCCGCGTTCGCCGCGCGGGTCTCCTCGGTGATCCGGGCGGCCTCGGCCGCGGCCTCGGCCGTGATCAGCGCGCCCTCGGTGCGCGAGGCCTCCAGGGACTCCGCCGCCTCGCCGCGGATGCGGTTGGCGTCGTCACGGGCGTCGGCCCGGGTACGGGCGGCGTCCCGCTCGGACGCGGCCAGCGCGTCCGTGGCCTCGGTACGGACCCGCTGCGCGTACTCGGCGGTGTCGGCGCGCAGCTGCTCCGCCTCGGCGATCGCCTCGCCGACGGTCCGCTCCGCCAGGGCCTTCGCCGCGTCCGTCTCCGCGCGCGCCTCGGTCCGGATGCGGCCCGCGTCCTGGGCGGCCCGCTCCCGCTCCTCGTGGGCGTCGGCGCGGACCCGGGCGGCCTCTTCCTCGGCCTCCGTCTTCGTGCGCTCCGCCACGTGCTCGGCGGCGCTGCGCAGCCCGGAGATCTCCTCCTCGGCCTGCTCGTGCAGTCCGGCGACGGAGTCGCGCACCTGCTGGGCGGTGGCCTCGGCCGCCGACACCAGCTCGGACGCGCGGCGCTCGGCCTCCTCGGTCAGGCGGGCGGCCTCGGCCTGCGCCTCCTCCGAGCGGCGGCGGGCCGCGGCCAGCAGCTCCTCGCTCTGTTCGCGGGCCTGCGCCCGCTCCTGGTCGGCGTCGGTGCGGGCCGAGGCCAGGGTCTCCTCGGACTCCCGGCGGCGCCGGGCGGCCTCCTCCTGTGCGGCGGCCAGCGCCTCGGCGGCCTCGGCGGCGACCCGCTCGGCCGCCGCCTTCGCCTCCGCGCGCAGCCGGTCCGCGGTCTCCTGGGCCTCGGAGCGCACGCGCTCGGCCTCGGCCTCGGCCTCGCCGCGCAGCCGTACGGCGACCTGCTCGGCCTCCGCCCGCACCCGGCCGGCGTCCTGCGCCGCGTCCGTGCGCAGCTGGTCGGCCTCCGCCTCGGACTGCGTCTGGAGCGTGCGGATGCGTTCCGCCGACTCGGCGCGCAGCCGGTCGTTCTCCTCGGTCGTCTCGCGGCGGATGTTCTCCGCCGCCGTACGGGCGTCGCGCAGCGTCTGCTCGGCCGTGGTCAGCCGGCTCTCGGCCTCCGTGTGCAGCCGTACGAGCTCCTCGTCGGCCTCCGCCCGCTTCGCGGCCAGGGCCTGCTCGGTCTCCTCACGCCGCGCGAGGGCCGCCGCGGCCGCCTCGGCGCGGACGGCCTCGGCCTGCTCCTCGGCCTCGCCGCGCAGCCGCTCGGCCTCGGCGCGGGTGCGCTCCAGGGTCTCCTCGGCCTGCTTGCGCAGGGTGCCGGCCCGCTCGACGGCCTCGGCGCGGACCCGCTCGCTCTCGGTGGTCGCCCCGGCGCGCAGCTCGTCCGCGTCCGACTTGGCCTTGCCGAGCAGTTCCTCGGCGGTCTTGGCCGCCTCCTCGATCTGCTGGACCGCCTCGCGGCGGGCCTCGCCGCGGATCCGCTCGCCCTCGGCGACGGCCTCCGCGCGCAGCTGCTCGGCCTCGCCGCGCAGGCGGCGGGCCTCCTCCTGGAGCTCGACCGTGCGGGCCCGGTACTCCTCGGTGTCGTCCTTCGCGGCGCCCTTGAGCTCGTCCGCCGTCGTCGCGGCCTGCAGGCGCAGCCGGTCGGCCTCGGCCTCGGCCTCGCGGCGGATCCGCTCGGCCTCCTCGGACGCGGCGCGGGTGGTGGCCCGGGCGTCCTCCGAGGCCTTGTTCAGGACGTCTTCCGCCGTGCGGGCGGCCTTCGCCAGCTGCGCGGCCATGTCCTCGGCCGCGGCCGTACGGGCCTGCTCGCCGGCCTCGGTGCGCTGCCGCTCGGCGTCCGCGCGGGCGTCGGCCAGGGCCTGCTCGGCCTCGGCCTTGAGGAGTTCGGCCTCCTTGGTGGCCTCGCCGACCAGCCGGGCGACCTGCTCCTTGGCCGTGCGGGTGCGCTGCTCGTTGACGGACTCCGCCGACGCGAGCTGGCGCGCGGCACTCTCCTTGGCCTCCGCGAGGACCTTCTCGGCCTCGGCGCGGGCCTCGCGCAGCGCGGAGTCGGCCTCCTGCACACGGGATTCGGCGATCCGGCCGAGGTCCAGGGTCTGCTGCCGGGTCTGCTCGGCCTCGGCGGAGCTGCTGGAACGCAGCCGCTCGGCATGCTGGGTGGCCTCCTGCGCCTGCGAGGAGGCGGCCGTCAGCAGCCGCTCGGCCTCCTTGCGGGCGCGCAGCAGCGTGGACTCCGCCTCGGCGCGGCCGGCCTCGGAGGCTTCGGCGAGCCGGCGCCGGGTCTCCTCGGCGACCCGGGCGGCCTCGGCGCGGGCCGCGTTCAGGGACTGCTCGGCCTCGGCGCGGGACTCCTCCATGAGGCGGCGCGCCTGGGCCTCGGTACGGGCGCGCAGCTGCTCCGCCCAGGCCACGTTCTCGTTGACGTGCGCCTCGACGGTCTGGCGGCGCTCATTGAGCTCTTGGTCCAGCCGCTGGCGGCGGTTGACGGCCTCGCTGTGCAGCTCGGCCTGCAGGCGCGCCTGGTGCTCGGCGTGCTCCTGGAGGATGCGCTGGGTCTGCGCCCGGGCGTCGCGCAGCTCGCGCTCGGCGTCGGAGCGCATCTGGTCGGCCTGGATCTGGGCATTGCGGAGCAGCTGCTCCGCCTGGTACCCCATGTCCGCACCGTCGTAGGCAGGACGGGACGCGAGGGCCCGGCGTACCTCGTGGAGCTTGGCACGCAGCACCTCGACCTGGTATCCCAGGTCCTCAGCGTGCTGGACGGCCTTCCCGCGCTCCTTCTTCAGCCGCTCCATCTCGGCCTCGAAGCGCGAGAGATGGTCGGCCTCGGCCTGATGGCTCTCCTGGCTTTCGTAGCCCCGCACAGCGCGGTCCCATCCGTCCCCTGGTCGCAAGCTCACTCCCAATGAGCATCGCTCGCCCGCTGAACGACGCCCCCGGGGGAATGGTGTCAGATACCGGGGCAGGGGTCACAGGCCCCGACCCTCTCCGCACCGAACCCCGGCCGAGCCATGGCCACTCTACCGGCCGGGGAATCGGGCCATCAGTGGTCCATCAATGGTCGGGGTTCGAGGTGACCAGTTCGGTGAGGACTCCGTGGCAGTCCTTGGGGTGCAGGAAGGTGATCGAGGAGCCCATGGAACCGGTGCGGGGCTGGTCGTAGAGGACGCGGACGCCCTTGCCGCGGATGGCCTCCGAGTCGCCGTGGACGTCCTCGGTGCCGAAGGCGATGTGGTGCACGCCCTCGCCGTTCTTGGCCAGCCACTTGCCCACGGCGGAGTCCTCGCGGGTGGGCTCCAGGAGCTGGATGTAGGAGGCGCCGCCGTCGGAGGTTTCGTTGATCTTCAACATGGCCTCGCGGACGCCCTGCTCCTCGTTGACCTCGGTGTGGAACACCTCGAAGCCGTACGTGGCACGGTAGAACTCGACAGTCTTGTCCAGGTCGAAGCAGGCGATCCCGATGTGGTCGATTCTTGTCAGCATGGGGACAGTGCACCGCCGAAGGGGGTCGTCACGCAACGTGCGCGCGATCACACCGGCAGCCCGGTGACCGCCGCGGTACCGCCCAGTACATTCACGTAAACCCTCGTTCACTCCTCATCCAAGGGGCTGTGCCTCATGTCCGGATCGAACAACACCACTTCCGTGATCGTCGCCGGGGCCCGCACGCCCATGGGGCGGCTGCTCGGCTCGCTGAAGTCCTTCTCGGGTGCCGACCTCGGCGGCTTCGCCATCAAGTCCGCGCTGGAGCGGGCCGGGATCTCCGGCGACCAGGTCCAGTACGTGATCATGGGCCAGGTGCTCCAGGCCGGCGCGGGCCAGATCCCCGCCCGCCAGGCGGCGGTCAAGGCCGGCATCCCGATGAACGTGCCGGCCCTGACCATCAACAAGGTGTGCCTCTCGGGTCTGGACGCGATCGCGCTGGCCGACCAGCTGATCCGCGCCGGCGAGTTCGACATCGTGGTCGCGGGCGGCCAGGAGTCGATGACGAACGCCCCGCACCTGCTGCCGAAGTCCCGCGACGGCTACAAGTACGGCGCGGTCGAGATGCTGGACGCGATGGCCTACGACGGCCTCACCGACGCCTTCGAGAACATCGCGATGGGCGAGTCCACCGAGAAGCACAACACCCGCCTGGGCATCGAGCGCGGCCCGCAGGACGAGTTCGCCGCGGCCTCGCACCAGCGTGCCGCCGCCGCCCAGAAGAACGGCGTCTTCGAGGCCGAGATCACCCCGGTCGAGATCCCGCAGCGCAAGGGCGACCCGGTGATCTTCTCCACGGACGAGGGCATCCGCCCCGAGACCACGGCGGAGTCGCTCGGCAAGCTGCGTCCCGCCTTCGCCAAGGACGGCACGATCACCGCCGGCACCTCCTCGCAGATCAGTGACGGCGCGGCCGCCGTGGTCGTGATGAGCAGGGCGAAGGCCGAGGAGCTCGGCCTGGAGTGGATCGCGGAGATCGGCGCCCACGGCAACGTGGCCGGCCCGGACAACTCGCTCCAGTCGCAGCCGTCGAACGCGATCCTGCACGCCCTGAAGAAGGAGGGCCTGGAGGTCTCCGACCTGGACCTCATCGAGATCAACGAGGCCTTCGCCGCGGTCGCCGTGCAGTCAATGAAGGACCTGGGCGTGACCCCGGAAAAGGTGAACGTCAACGGTGGCGCCATCGCCCTGGGCCACCCGATCGGCATGTCCGGCGCCCGCGTCGTGCTGCACCTGGCGCTGGAGCTGAAGCGCCGCGGCGGCGGGGTCGGCGCGGCCGCGCTGTGCGGTGGCGGCGGCCAGGGCGACGCGCTGATCGTCCGCGTCGCCAAGTAGGCGGCCCGGCCGCCGGGCCCGCACCGGCCCGGCGGCCCGCACGTATCCCGTACGAGAACCGAGGAGCGCAGCACGTATGACGGCGGTGGACGTCCCCCAGCTGGTGGCCCAGGCGCGGGAGGGCCGGCCGAGAGCGGTGGCCCGGCTGATCTCGCTGGTCGAGGGGGCGTCCCCGCAGCTGCGCGAGGTGATGGCCGCGCTGGCCCCGCTGACGGGCGGGGCGTACGTGGTGGGTCTGACGGGGTCGCCGGGCGTGGGCAAGTCGACCTCGACCTCGGCGCTCGTGTCCGCGTACCGCCGGGCCGGCAAGCGCGTGGGCGTCCTCGCCGTCGACCCGTCCTCGCCCTTCTCGGGCGGGGCGCTGCTCGGTGACCGGGTGCGGATGTCGGACCACGCCTCGGACCCGGGGGTCTACATCCGCTCCATGGCCACGCGCGGCCACCTGGGCGGGCTCGCCTGGGCCGCCCCGCAGGCGATCCGGGTGCTGGACGCGGCCGGCTGCGACGTGATCCTGGTCGAGACGGTCGGGGTCGGGCAGTCGGAGGTGGAGATCGCCTCGCAGGCGGACACCTCGGTGGTGCTGCTGGCTCCCGGCATGGGCGACGGGATCCAGGCCGCGAAGGCGGGGATCCTGGAGATCGGCGACGTGTACGTGGTCAACAAGGCGGACCGGGACGGCGCGGACGCGACCGCCCGGGAGCTGAACCACATGCTGGGGCTGGGGGAGGCGCGCGGCCGGGACGACTGGCGGCCGCCGATCGTGAAGACGGTCGCGGCCCGCGGCCAGGGCATCGACGAGGTCGTCGAGGCGCTGGAGAAGCACCGGGCGTGGATGGACGAGCGCGGGGTGCTCGCCGAGCGGCGGGCGGCACGGGCCGCCCGGGAGGTCGAGACGATCGCCGTCACCGCGCTGCGGGCGCGGATGGCGGACGTCCACGGGGACGCGCACCTGGGCGCCCTGGCCGCCAGGGTCGCCGAGGGCGAGCTGGACCCGTACGCGGCGGCCGACGCCCTCCTGGCGACCCTCACGGAGGCCTGACCTGCCGCCTCCGGCGAGGTCGGCCGGGGTGCCGGGGGTGCGCGACGTGCCCCTCGGGCCCGAGGGGCACGGTGTGCCGGCTGCTCCGGGCACCCTCCGCGCAGCCCCGGAGGCCGCCCGGCGCGGCCGGGCGCCCTTCCGCCGTGCGGCGCGGGGTCCGGGGCGGCGGGCGGACCCGGCCGACGGGACCCGCGCCGCGGGCCGCTGCCGGCCGGGCCCCGGGCGATCGGTGCGTCGGGCCGCCCGGAACGCGGTGAGGCGGCGTGAGCGGGGCTCCGCTCCCGGCCCGTGGCCCGCAGGTGTGGCGGAAGTGGGGCGGGGCGTGCTGCCTCAGCGGGCGTGCTGCGTCAGTTGTTGTCGTCCCCGTCGTCGTCCGAGTCGGAGCCGGACTGGGTGACCTTGCCCGTGGTGGGGTTCACCTGGGCGTCCCAGGTCTTCCCGTCCTTGCCCCTGACCTCGACGTGCCAGGAGGCGGTGCCGTCGTCGTCGTCCCATTCGACGGTCGTGACCTGGCCGGGGTGGGCGGCCAGGGCCGCCTTCATCGCCTGCTGGGCGGTCACCTTGGCGGATACCAGGGCCTTGTTCTCGGCGGCGTTCCCGTCGGTGTCCCGGTTCTGCTCGGTGACCGAGCCGCTCGCGGACACTTCGAGTTCGGCGTGGCCCTTGCCGTCCTTGCTGATCACGTCGACGTGCCAGACGGAGCCGTCCTCGTCGAGGGACTCGATCACGCCCGGATAGTGCTTCAGCGCGGCCGCGGCGGCGCTCTCCGCCGTCGTGGCGGCGGGCACGGCCGCGGGGGCGGCGGTGACGGTTCTCGCAGGGTCGGCGGCGGCCGCAGTCGCGGCCGCCACCGGACCTCCGGTCATCAGGACGACGGCCGTGGCCGCGGAGACGTACCTGGTGCGCTTCATGGCTGTACCTCCTCAGGCCGGCCATGGCGCTCACGGTTGCCCCGCGGCGGCCGGCAGCGGGCGGACACCGCCCATTGTCCGGCCGGCCGCCCCGCGGGGCGCGCCGAGGCGCCCCGCTCAGACCTTGCCGCGGGTGCCGCGCAGGTGCTCCGCGACCGGGGTCAGCGAGGCGCGCAGCGCCGCCAGGGCCTCCGGCGGCAGCAGGTCGATGAAGTGCTGGCGGACGGACGCCACGTGGTGCGGGGCGACCTTCCGCATCGTCTCCATGCCCTCGTCCGTGAGCACCGCGTACAGGCCGCGGCGGTCGGACTCGCAGTTGACCCGGCGGACCAGGCCCGCCGCCTCCATGCGCGTGATCTGGTGCGACAGCCGGCTCTTGGACTGCAGGGTGGCCGTCGCGAGATCGCTCATGCGCATCCGGTGGTCCTGCGACTCCGAGAGGTTCACGAGGATCTCGTAGTCGTTGTTGGTGAGTCCGAAGGGCTGGAGATCCTTTTCCAGCTGGTGCATGAGCAGCCTGCTGACGTCCAGATGGGTGCGCCAGGCGCACTGTTCCGCGTCGGTGAGCCAGCGCGTGGCCGTCTCGGTCTCCATGGTCTCCATGAATGAACTCTACCTAAAAAGTTGAATTGCGTACAAAGGTCGAAGGTCCCGGTCGTCACAGTCCCAGGCGGCGCTGCAGATCACCCAGCTGTCCCGGCATCCGCGGCACGCCCATCTGCCCCATGGGTCCCTGGCCGGCACCCGGCACGCCCTGCGCGTTGCCCGTGGCCGCCCCGGCGCCCACCGCGCCGATCGACTGCTCGGCCATCAGCATCTCCGAGGACTGCAGCAGCACCGTCCCCGCTCCGACGAACTCGAACTGGTGCTCCTCGCCCGACGTGCCGCCGATGCCGGTCAGCGAGCGCAGTCCGCCCATCACGCCGGACATGTAGCCGTGATCGTAATGGTGACAGGGAGACGGGCAGTCCGCCCAGCCGACGAGCGCCTGGGGGTCCACGCGCAGCGGCGGCTCCATGAACACCACCGGCCCGTTCGAGGCCGCCACGAACTTCCCGGTCCCGATCAGCGTCAGGAAGCCCGGGACGATCGACTGCTTCAGGGCGAGCGAGGGCTGGTAGGCGAGCAGGTTGCCCGAGCGGATCGTCAGGTTGCCGTTGTCCAGGTCGTACGAGTTCACGTCGAAGGCCCGGTCGGCCAGCAGCATCTTGCCCTGGCCCTCGGCGACCACCCAGTCGCTGGCGTGCAGCGGGGAGTGGAAGCTCGTGCGCAGCAGGCGGTCGAAGCGCCCGTTGCCGATGCCGTTGAACTCGATGCGCCCGTAGTACGAGATCATCTTGCCCTTCTGCAGGAACCACTGGCTCCCCTTGAGCTCCACGCAGAAGGTGTACGCGTTCACGTTGTCGTCGGAGGGCAGCGTGTACGGGTCGAAGACCGTCGGGCCGCCGGGCCCGCCCATCACGGGGCCAAAGTTCACAGCTTCTCCTCGGAGGCCTGTACGTACACCGCGCCCTGGCCGGACAGTTCCAGCTGGAACGCCTCGCCCGAGCCGCGCCCCACCATGTCCCGCCAGCCGAGGGCGGTGGAGAGCTTGTTCCGGACGTCCCCGTGGTGGGCCACGTAGGCCTGCGGGTCCACGTGGACCGGACGGTTCGGGGTGATGGGGAGCTCGATCACTCCGCCATGGGCCATCACGGCGACCGAGCCGTGGCCCTTGAGGGTGGTGGTGAACAGGCCCTGGCCGCTCACCTGGCCGCGGACCATGCCCATGACCCCGCCCTGCGAGCCCATGAACATCGTGCCCTGCTGGAGGGTGCCGTCGAAGGCGAGCAGCCGGTCGGCCTCCACGTAGAGGGTCTCGCCGGTCAGGTTGATCACCTGGATGTGGTGGCCGCCGTGGCCGAACATCACGGTGCCGCTGCCCTCGACCGCCATCAGCGGGGTCTGCTCGTTCGCCACGCGGCGCCCGATCATGCCCATGACGCCGCCCTGACCGCCCGTCAGGCTCGGGGTGAAGGAGACGTCGCCGCGGTACGCGAGCATCGCGCCGCGCTGGCTGAACATCCTCTGGCCCGGGACGACCTGGGCCTCGACCATCTTCGAATTGATCTCGCGGAACGGCATCAGATGTCGCCCCCGACGGTGTTGCGCTCGCTCGGCTGCACGTAGACCAGGCCCTCGCCCTCGAAGCGGATCTGGAACGCCTCGCCGGAGCCCTCGCCGATCAGAGTGCGGAAGGTCACACCGGACTGGAAGGACTGCTGGAGGTTGCCGGTGTGCGCGATGTACGCCCCCGGGTCGACGGACAGCGGGTACTGGGCGCTCACGCGCAGCACCACGGCCGGACCGTCGGAGACGATCGCCGCCTGGCCCGAGCCCTCGACCGTCGTGGTGAACAGACCGTTGCCCGTCGAGGCGCCGCGCAGGCCGGTGAAGGTGGTGCCGGTGCGCAGGCCGGCGTCGGTGCACAGCAGGTTGCTGGACTCGACGTAGAGCTTCTCGCCGTGCAGATTGACCAGATTGATCTCACTTGCACGGTCGGCGAAGAAGCAGGTGCCGTGCCCCTGCACCTCCATCACCGTCATCTGTTCGCCGGTCAGCCGGCGGGTCACCATCCCGCGGAGGCCTTCGCCACCGCCGGACATCTTCTTGAAGGCCATCTGCCCGTCGTACGCGACCATGGAGCCGTTCTTCGCTTTCACGGCGTCCCCGGTCAGGTCGACGGCCAGCACCTTGCTGCCTTGGAGTCGGAACTGAGCCACGGGAAGACGTTATCGGCAGCGGGCGGACCCGAACAGGGTCCCGCGGCCGGATATATGACACACCCGGGCGTTTGGGAGCGATCCCGGTACGGTCCGGCCCGGCCCGGCCGGGAGGGGCCGGGTCAAGATCCCGTAAAGCGGCTGAGACACTGGAGGCGACCCTGGCCTCCACACCCGAAGGTTCCACGTGGACATCAAGACCGCCTCCGCCCTGCACCGCCTGCGCCTCGTCTCCGTCCCGGAGGCGCTGTCGTTCCCGGCCCTGCTGATCTTCGGTTCCCTGCTGAGCCGGGTCTCGGACATCGACTACCTGATGATGCCGCTGGGAATCCTGCACGGGATCCTGTTCACCGTCTACGCGGTCCTGCTGCTGGACGTGTGGCTCAAGGCGAAGTGGCCCGTCAAGAAGGTCGCGTTGTTCTTCGTCCTCGCGGTCCTGCCCTTCGGAGGCCTCTACGGCGACAAGCGGCTCAAGCGCGAAGAGGCCGACAGTGTGGTCGCGGCCCGTGCGCGTGAGGCGGCCCAGGCGTGATCGTCGCGTTCTCGGTGACCCCTCTCGGGGTCGGTGACGAGGTCGGCGAATACGTCGCCGACGCGGTCCGGGTGGTCCGCGAGTCCGGGCTGCCGAACCGCACCGACGCGATGTTCACCACCATCGAGGGCGAGTGGTCGGAGGTCATGGACGTGATCCGGCGCGCGGTCGCCGCCGTCGAGGAGCGCGCGCCCCGCGTCTCCTTCATCCTCAAGGCCGACATCCGCCCCGGCGTCACCGACGGCATCACCTCGAAGGTCGAGACGGTGGAACGCCACCTCGCGCAGGGCTGAACAGCCCGCCCCCCCCGTACGCCCGAAGCGCCCCTGGCCCAGCCGGCCGGGGGCGCTTTCGCATGCCCGACCCCAATCCGTGTGACCGGGCTCACTGTTGAGCGATCGCTCAAACTGGCCTACTGTCCGGGTTGAGCGATCGCTCAAAACGCGGGAACGGGGGGTGGGCGTGAGCCTGTACGTCGAGACGTTCGTCCGGGTCGGGATGGACGAGCTGTGGGAACGCAGCCAGGATCCGGCCCAGCACCAGCGGTGGGACCTGAGGTTCACCTCCATCCACTACCTCCCGCGGTCCGAGGACGAGCCCCAGCGGTTCCGGTACGCGACCCGCGTACTGCCCTTCGTCTCCGTCCACGGGACCGGCGTCTCCGCGGGGGAGCGCCGCCGGCCCGACGGGACCAGGGTGTCGGCCCTGCGGTTCGCCTCGGACCATCCGCTGTCCCTGCTCGCGCAGGGCAGCGGGTACTGGCGCTACGTCCCCGACGGCGACGGCATCCGCTTCCTCACCGGCTACGACTACCGGCCCCGCTGGGGCCGCTTCGGGGCCCTGGCCGACCGGTTCGTCTTCCGGCCGCTCATGGGCTGGGCCACCGCCTGGTCCTTCGACAGGCTGCGGCTGTGGTGCGAACGCGGAACCCCGCCGGGCCTCGCCCTCGCCCGGGCCGCCGGCGAGAGCGTCCTGCGCGTCCTGCTGTGCGCGGCCGCCCTGCTGTACGCCCCCGTGGCCCCGGCCCTGCTCGTCGTGGCCGCCGCAGTTGTACTGCCGCCGCTGCCCGGCACCCCGGCCGCCCGCCGCTGCCTGCGCACCCCGCCGGGCCGCACCCCCGTCGCCGCACCCCGTCTGCTCAGCACCCTGGAGCCATCATGACCTCCATCTTCCGGGCCCACATGGGCGCCGACTTCGACCGTCTGCACCCGCAGATCCAACGCCGGTTCTCGGTCGGGCTGGAGAGCGGGGAGGGCTGCGTCGGCCGCGGCACCATGGAGCGGATATGGCACGGCGGCAGCTTCGTGAAGCCCTTCCTCCGGCTCGGCGGGACGCGCAACATCCTGGTGCCGCGCGAGGGCCGCGACGTCCCCTTCGTCATCGAGAACCTCCCCTACCTCGACTCCTTCGGCCGGGAGACCGTCACCTTCGTGCGGACCTTCCACCTGCCCGACGGGCCGCACCGGTTCGACGCCACGATGGTGCACAGCCCCGAACGCGACTGCGTCCTCGACTACCTGGGCACCCACCAGCACCTCGCGAGCGACCTGCACATGAGCGCCGAGCCCGACGGTTCGCTGCTCATCCGCTCCGGTGAGCACCGCTTCCGCGAGGGGCCCGTCGACGTCCGCGTCCCCGACTTCATCGGCGCCGACGCCGAGGTGCGCGAGTCCTTCGACGACGCCACCGGCCGGTTCCGGATCCGGGTGCGCGTCGTCAACCGCCGCTTCGGGCCGCTCTTCGGGTACGAGGGCTCCTTCACCGCGCGTTACGTCGACGCCCGCGAACGCTGGGCGACCGGGCTCTGCGGCGACCTGCGGCCGGTCCGCGAGGAGGTCCGGGCGTGAGCGCGGCCACCAAGGAGAAGCTCCTCGAAGGGGCCCTGCGCACGCTCGTCGAACAGGGCATCGCCAAGGCCTCGGCCCGGACCATCGCGGCCACCGCCGGGGTCGGCCAGGGGCTGATCTTCTACCACTTCGGCTCCGTCGACGAACTGCTCGCCGCCGCCTGCCGGTACGGGGCCGAGCAGCGGGTGGCCCGCTACCGCGACCGGCTCGCGGCCCTGGGCAGCCTCACGGAACTGCTGGAGTTCGCCCGTGCGATGCACGCCGAGGAGCGGGAGGCCGGGCACGTCGCCGTACTCGGGCAGCTGCTGGCCGCCGGTCAGAACTCGCCCGCCCTCGCGGCCGCCACCGCCGCCGGACTCGGCCTGTGGATCGAGGAGCTGGAGGCGGTGCTCACCCGGCTGCTCGCGGCCACCCCGCTGGACGGGTTCGCCGACCCCGCGGGGCTCGCCCGGGCCACCGCCGCCTCCTTCGTCGGCATCGAGCTGTACGAGGCGGTGGACCCGCAGGGCGCCGGCCGGGCGTTCGACGCCCTGGAGCAGCTCGCCGGACTCGCCGCGGTGCTGGAGGGCCTGGGCCCCCTGAGCCAGCGCGCGGTGCGCCACGGCCTGCGCCGCGGCACCCGGAGCTGACGCTCCCTACGGAACGTCCCGCGCGCGGCGGGCCAGGCCGAGGGCCTGTTCGGGCCACCAGGTGCCGGCCGCCGGGCCGCCGCGGCAGGTCCCGTCGGACTCGCCCGGCCGCTTCACCCAGAGGTACGCGTCGACGAGCGGGTCGCCGGTCCGGTCGGTCGGCGGAGCGCCGAGGGCGCGGCCCGGAGGGTTGCAGGAGGCCCGCTCGCGTTCGCCCGGCAGGGGCCCCGCACCGTTGCGGCCGGTGTCGACGACGAAGTGCCGGCCGCCCACCGCCCGGGAGAGCTCCGCGCCGTAGGCCCGGACGGCGGAATCCGGCTGGAACCCGGAGACGTTGAGGGCGAAGCCGTCGGCGCGGTCGAGGCCGGCCTCGCGGAGGGGGCCGGCGAGATCGGCCGGGTCGCGGATCCACCCCGGATCGCCGGCGTCCAGATAGACCTTCGTGTTCCGGTTCTTCTTGAGCCGGTCGACGGCCTCGGCGAGCATCCGCAGGCGGTCGGCGCGGTGCTCGGCGCGCACGCAGCCGTCGACGGTGTGCGCGACGGCGTGCGGCTCCAGCACGACGAGGGCCCTTGCGTCGCCGATGGCATCGGCGAAGGCGCCGATCCAGCCGCGGTAGGCGCGGGCGTCCGCGGCGCCCCCGGCGGGCAGCTGCCCGCAGTCGCGGTGCGGGATGTTGTGCGCGGCCAGCACCAGGGTCCGCCCGGAGGCCTCCGCGGCCGCGCGGGCCCGGCGGATACCGGGGCGGGGATCGCCGGGCCGGCCCCACAGTGCGACCGGCCGGTCCGCGATCCGGCGCAGCGCCTGGGCGTCGGCGTAGCGGCCCGTCGCCTCCCAGGCCGCGACCTGGCGGGCGGCCTCGCTGTTCGGGTCCACCCAGAACGCGGACTCGCCCTCGGCGGCGCCCTCGGTGGCGGCAGGGGCGGCAGGCCCGGGGCCGGCGGCGGGACCGCGCGACCCCGACTCCGGTGCGGTGGAGCAGGCGGGGGCCGCCGCGATCAGCAGGAGGAGGCCGAGGACGGCGGCGGTCCTGGGGCGGCGCGGCCTGGGAGCGACGGGTGGCATCCGGATTCCTCGCGACGAAGGGTCGGGCGGCAGACCGTGAGGCGGTGAGGCGGTAAGGATGTACGACCGGAATATGGTGACATGACGGACCGTCGGCCCGGCCGTGCGACACCGGCCGTGCCGGTCAGCCGGCGGCGTCCCCCGTGGTGAGGGCGATGGCCAGGGGGGTGCGTTCGTAGAGCACCTGGTGGCCCCGGCGCGCGGAGATGAGCAGCCCCGCCGCGTGCAGGACCCCCAGGTGCGCCGAGACGGTGGAGGGGGCCAGGCCCAGGCGGTGGGCCAGGGCCGTGGTGGACGCCGGTTCGTCCAGCGCGCACAGCACGTCCGCCCGGGCCCGGCCCAGCAGTCGGGCCAGCGCGGTCGGGGTGTCCTCGCCCGCCGGGGTCCACAGGGCGCCGATGCCGCGGGCCGGGTAGACGACGGTCGGCTGCCAGGGCGGGTCGAAGCCCCCCGCGATCTGCGGCCAGACGAAGGCGCTCGGCATGAGCAGCAGCCCCTGGCCGCCCAGGACGCGGTCGTGATGGCTGGGCCGCTCGATGGTGAGGGTGAGCGACGCCGCGTCCCAGGAGAGATCGGGGTGCAGACCGTCGAAGAGCGACTCCAGCCCGCCGGCGGCCAGACGGCGCGTGTGGAAGAGGATGTCCGCCTCCAGCAGCGCCCGCAGCCGAGGCCAGTGCGGCTCGACGAGCACGCCCCAGGCGCGCTCCAGCAGATCGGCCAGCTCCCGCACCGACCGCGCCGGATCCGCGAGGAGGGTCCGGCCGAGGTCGCTGTCGAGCGCGCCCGGCGTGCAGGCCAGCGACCTGCGCATGTCCTCGCGCGCCGCGGCCGGATCGGCCGCGCGGATCAGCGCGAGCTCCTCCTCGAAGGAGACGCCCGGCCCGCTCGGCGGCGGGCTGATGAAGTCGGTGCTGTGCCCCCGGCGCGGCATCAGGAGCCACAGCGGCCGCAGGTCCAGCCCGTCGGCGGCGGCCCGGATCCGCCGGAGCCACGGCAGGTGGTAGCCCTGCCGGTCCGGGCGGCTCAGGGTGCGGATCGCCTCCTGCGTCTCCCAGGCCGGCGACAGCGCGAACCGGCACCGCAGCAGGTCGGCGTGCCCGAAACGATGGTGCAAACCCATACCGCACCCTCTCGCTCGCGCCGAACGCTCCGCCCGACATTCGTCCCAGGCCGAATCCCTACGCCGGCCAGCCTAGGAGTTGTCGTCAAAGTGTCACGCCCACATCAGGAGCGACGCGAGGGTGACGGCTGCTTGGTAGGACTGGGCGGTCTTGTCGTACCTGGTCGCGATGCCGCGCCACTGCTTGAGCCGGTTGAAG